>CAZZVH010000104.1:1315-9911 GCA_964657365.1 uncultured Burkholderiaceae bacterium | reverse complement strand
CGTGCCGGCCGCCGCGGCGTCTTCGTCGAGCCCTTCGGTCTGGCTGGCGACGCGCTGCGTGCGCGCCTGGCGGAGCAGCTGCGGCGACGGCCGCTCGAGCGTCAGGCCGACCATGCTCGGCCCGGTGGTCACCAGCGTCTGGCCGGCGCCGCCGACGATGCCCACCTCCTGCGCCGAGAGCTGCTCGCGCACCCGCTCGAGCGCCAGCGGGTCGGCCGGCAGCGGGCTCTCGCCGAGCCGCTCGGCCGCCAGGCGCGTCTTCGTCGACAGGTCGGAGACGATCGAATCGATCGTGCCGCGGCCGAGGTTGAGGCCGGCGTCGAGCGCGCCCTCGACGCGCACGTCGAACCAGCTCTCGATCGAGCGCGACACGAACTGGTAGCTGACCGTGTAGATGATCAGCCCCGGCACGACGCCGACCAGCGCGAAGATGGCGGCCAGCTTGAGCAGCAGCCGGCTGCCGAAGCGGCCGCGCGAGACGCGCACCAGCAGCCTGATGCCGGTGACGACGATGACCAGCACCAGCACGCTGGCCAGCGCGACATTGACCCGGAACAGCCAGACGTAGTGGCGCTCGTAGAGGGACGGGTTGTTGGTCGCGACCGAGAGCAGGAAGGCCAGCACGAGGCCGGCCCCCAGCGCGGCCACGGTCGAGATGATCCAGGCCAGCCGGCTGGCGCGTGTCATGGCCGTCTCAGTTGATCCGCAGCGTGCGCTTGATCGAGAGCTGCCAGTCGGGCTCGCCGCTGATGCCGATCTGCATCGGCCGCGGCAACTCGGTGGTGTCGAGCCGGAACTGGAACTCGAGGTAGTGGCGGCCTTCCTCGATCTGGCCCGGTTCGGCGATGCGCCAGTTGGTGGCGCGGCTGATCGCGGCGAGCGCCTCGGCGCGCGTCGCGTAGCTCTGGCTCAGGCCGCCGAGCGTCGTCACCCGGTAGGTGCTGGTCAGCGGCTGGTAGACGATGCGCCAGGTGCGCACGGCTTCGGCGACGCGGCGGTCGCGCCAGTACCAGCGGTCCCGGTAGATCTCTGCCTGGGCGACGAAGAACAGCGGCACCGACTTGATCAGCGCGTCGTCGACGCCGTGGCCGAGGTCGAAGTCGACGGCGTAGCTGAGGTGGACGCCGTCCTCGTCGCGGCTGACGTCGAAGCTGGCGAGCCGCGGCTCGACCTTCGTCTCGACCGCCAGCGCGGCGGGCACGGCCCCCGCCAGCGCGGCTTCGAGACCGATCCCGGGCAGGCCCCGCAACGCCGCGACGCCCAGTCCGCGCAGCAGGCTGCGGCGGCGCAACGAGCCGGGCGAAGGCGGCCGGGTCATGGGGATGTGGAGTCTCGTTTCTTCTCGAGGAGGGCCAGGAAGAAGCCGTCGCCGACCGCTCCTGGAGCGGCTGCCGAAGGCCTCCCCGGATTGTCGGGCAGAGGCAGCAGATGACCGGGCGAAGGCGGTGACGCGGCGATGAAGGCGCTCGCTTGCCGTTGCAAAAAAGCGTCGATCTGCTCCTCGCCTTCTGCCCGGAACACGGAACAGGTGCAGTACAGCAGCCGGCCGCCGGGCGCCAGCAACGGCCAGAGGGCGTCGAGCAGGCGGGCCTGGGTGGCGGCCAGCGCCGGGATGTCCGAGGCCCGGCGCAGCCAGCGCACGTCGGGATGCCGGCGCACGATCCCGGAGGCGCTGCACGGGGCGTCGAGGAGGATGGCGTCGAACGGGCGCCCGTCCCACCAGCGGGCAGGCTCGCCGGCGTCGGCGGCGCGGGTCGTCGCCTGCAGGCCGAGCCGGGCGAGCGTCTCGTCGACGCGCACCAAGCGGGCCGGGTCCCGGTCGATGGCCAGCAGGTCGAGATCGGCCAGCTCGAGCAGGTGGGCGGTCTTTCCGCCGGGCGCGGCGCAGGCGTCGAGCACCCGCGCGCCGGGCGCGAGGCCGGCGGCCAAGAGCTCGGCGGCGCGTTGCGCGGCGAGGTCCTGGACCGAGACGTCGCCCGCCGCGAAGCCCGGCAGCCGGCCCATCGCGAACGGGCGCTGGAGGACGACGCTCTGGCTGGCGCCGGCGCCGGTGCCGGCGACCGACTCGATGCCGGCCTCGGCGAGCCGGGCCACGTAACCGGCCGCGGTCTCTCGCCGGGCGTTGACCCGCAACGTCATCGGCGGATGCGCGTTGTCGGCATCGGCGATCGCTTCCCAGTCGGCCGGCCAGTCGCGCCGGAGCCAGTCCAGCCACCAGCCCGGGTGGTTCCAGCGCGCCAGCGGGTCCGCGAGGGCAGCGGCGACCAGCGCGTCCCGTTCGCGCAGGAAACGGCGCAGCACGGCGTTGACGAAGGCGGCGCTGGCCGGCGTGCGGCGGCGGGCCGCCGACACGGCCTGGTCGACCAGCACATGGTCGGCGTACGGTGGGCTGCCCGGCGGCCAGAGCAGGGCCAGGGCCGACAGCAGCAGGGCATCGACGGGCGGCGGCGGCAGCTTCGGTGCGAGCGTGCGCCGCACGACCTCCGCGGCGCCGAGCCAGCGCAGGGCGTGGAATGCCAGCGCCTGGGTTCCGGGGCGCGCCTCGGACGGGCAGCGGCCGAGCGCCTCGTTCAGCGAAGTGCCGGCGCGAACCGCCTCGACCGCGTCGGCGGCATGGCCCAGCAAGGCGGCGAGCGGCAGGGAGGAAGGCTTCGGAAGGTCGGGCACCGGGGACAGTCTACGAGGCCGTGCACGCATGCCCGTCGAGGGTGCGAAGGCACCGTTTGCGTTACCCTCCGCACCCCGATCCGCACGAGACCGCCCGCATGGCCGGCGAACAGCCCACCCCGATCTTCGGCAGCGACGTCGACCTGGCACGCCTGCCTGCGTCCGACCGCATCCGCTATCGCCTGGTCGGCGCCGGCTGCCGCTATCACGCCAACGACAACATCGCCGGGCACGTCGAGCCGGGCGAGCTCGAGGAGCTGCAGGCCGAGGTCGAGAAGCACATGCAGGGCGTGCTGCGGGCGCTCGTGATCGACACCGACAGCGACCACAACACCGCCGACACGGCACGTCGCGTCGCCAAGATGTTCGTCACGGAGATCTTCAAGGGCCGTTACGTGCCGATCCCGGCGGTCACCGAGTTTCCGAACGTCTCGCGCCTCAACGAGCTGATGATCGTCGGCCCCGTCCGGGTGCGCAGCGCCTGCTCGCACCATCTCTGCCCGATCCTCGGGCGGGTCTGGATCGGCGTGCTGCCGAACGAGCACTCGAATCTCATCGGCCTGTCGAAATACGCGCGCATCTGCGACTGGATCATGAGCCGGCCGCAGATCCAGGAAGAGGCGGTCATCATGCTGGCCGACGAATTGCAGGAGCGGGTCAAGCCCGACGGGCTCGCCATCGTCATGGAAGCGGATCACTTCTGCATGCACTGGCGTGGTGTCAAGGACGACGAATCGATGATGACCAACAGCGTGATGCGTGGCGCCTTCCTGAAGGATCCGGACCTGCGCCGCGAATTCCTCTCGCTCCTTTCGAAGAAGACCTGAGATGCTGGTCCGACTGCTCTACGCCAGCCGCACCTCGTCCACGGTGAACGCCGACGCGATCGCCTCGATCCTGAAGAAGTCGAAGGAGCACAACGGCGCGAACGGGATCACGGGCGTGCTCTGCGTCTGCCTCAACGCCGGCATCTTCCTGCAGGTTCTCGAAGGCGCGCGCGATGCCGTCAGCGCGACCTACAACCGGATCGCCGCCGACCAGCGCCACCACGACGTGGTGCTGCTCGCCCTGGAGGAGATCGACGAGCGCCGTTTCTCCAGCTGGTCGATGGGGCAGGTCAACATGAACCGGTTGAATCCGGCCCTGCTGCTGAAGTATTCGGAGCGCGCCGTGCTCGATCCGTACGCGGTCTCCGGCAAGGCGTCGATGGCGCTCTTCGACGAGCTGGTCGCGACCGCATCGGTGGCCGCGCCGGCCTGATCGCCGGGCGGGTCTCGCCGGGCGATCTCGCCAGCCACGCTCAGGGCGCGGCCGGCAGCGGCTGGGCGTCGGCGGCCTTGACGCGGCGCGATTCGATGTAGATCCTGCCCACCTCGCTGACCGTCTCGCGCACGGCGTGCTCGATCCGGTCGACCGCCTGGGCCACTTCGGCGGCCGAGGCGCCGGAGCAGAACTCGACGTCGAGCGCGAGCAGCACGTCGTCGGGGCCGAGATGCATGGTCAGCGGCCAGCCGGCGCGATGCACGGTCGGCTCCTTCTGGGCGATCGCGCGGATCTGCTCCGCGGTCTCGGGATCGACCGACTCGCCCACCAGCAGCCGGCGCGATTGCAGGATCAGCAGCGACGACACCGCGCACAGCAGCAGGCCGATGACGATCGAGGCGGCGGCGTCGATCGACGGCATCTGCCAGTGGCGGCTGCCCCAGAGACCGAAGGCCGCGACCGCCAGGCCGGCCAGTGCGGCGCTGTCTTCGGCGATGACGGTCGAGATGCTCGGGTCCTTGCTTGTCGAGAGCGCCGACCAGAAGGGCTCGCCGTCGAGCGAGCGCACGAACTGGCGCAGGCTGATCGCGAGGCTGGCGCCCTCGAACACCAACGACCCGCCCAGGATCGCGTAGCTCCAGCCGGCGTCCTCGAGGGGAAGCGGATGCATCAGCCGCAGCACGCCCTCGTAGATCGACACGCCGCCGCCGACGCTGAAGATCAGCACCGCGACGATGAGGCTCCAGAAGTAGAGCTCCTTGCCGTAGCCGAAGGGGTGCTTCGCGTCGGCGGGCCGATCCGCGAGCCGCATGCCCACGAGCAGCAGCAGGTCGTTGCAGGTGTCGACCGTCGAGTGGATGCCTTCCGACAGCATCGCCGAGCTGCCGCTGGCGGCGGCGCCGACGAACTTCATGGCCGCGATGGCGACGTTCGCGGCGATGGCGCCGACGACGGCGATCTTCGAATCAGCCATTCATCGGCTCGAGAATGGGCGCCGTGCGGGCAGGTCGCCCGCGGCGGCAAGCGCTGCGGTCAGATGCAGTTGACGCGGGCCGGGCCGTTGCCCAGCTGAGCGGACGTCGACGGCGCGGCGGAGCTGCCGACGAAGCCGGAGCCCGGCAGCGCGACCGGATCGCCGCCGACCCGGCGGCTGTCGGAGGCGCGCGAGGCGCACTGCGCCCGGGCGTCCCGGTCGGTCATCGACGAGCAGCGCGACATGGCGCTGCGGAACTGGCTGTCGGACGGCGACACGCAATCGCTGCGCGTCGTCACCATGGTCGGCGTGGCGGCACGCGGCGTCGAGGAGGTGCTCGTGACCACGGGCCGCGACGCATCGCGGCGGACATCGTCGGTGATCAGCGGCGCAGGCAGCGAAGGCGCGCCGGCCCGCGTGAGCGGATCGGGCCGCGCGGCAGCCCGGGCCGCGGCCGAACGGGTCCGCGAATCGATCCGGTCCGACGAGGCGGCCGGTGGCACCGGCGTGCCCAGCGGCATGGCGTTGCTGGTGGTCGGCGAGCCGGTGTCGACGCCTTCCGGGATGCGCGTCGTTTCCGACGTGCCGGGGCTGACGCGCGGCGGCGCCTTGTCGGGAACGGTCTGGCCGATGGCGAACAGCGGTGCGGACACGAGCGCGGCCACGAAGGCGCCACGGCGAAGGAACGAGACGGTGGACGGGTGCATGGCGGTCTCCTGACGGCTTGGCACGAGTCTGCGTCGGCTACCGGCCGACACGCGTCGGACGGCATCCCGTCGGGGGTGCGGCGCCCGCCGTGTGCTCGCTCAGTCCTGGGCTGGCGGCTTGGCGGCCGTCGTCTTGGCGGACGCCTTCTTCGCCGGCACCTTCTTCGCTGCCGCTTTCCTGGCCGGCGCCTTCTTGATCACTGTCTTGGCGACAGCCTTCCCAGCCGGAGCCGCCGTCGTCGTGACGGCGCCCGCCACCTTCTTCGCCGCTCCGCCGGCGCCGCCCTTGCCCGGCCGCTCCGGCCGCGGCTCGAAGGCGAACACGACCTTGCCTTCCTTCGCGTCCCAGGCCAGCCGCGCCTTGAACTTGCGGCGGGTCTTGTTGGAGACGAAGCCCTCGAGCAGGTCGGTCGCGCCGCTCTGCAGCAGCTTGGTCATCTGCTCGCGGGCGACCGCCTGCTGCAGGATCACCTTGCCGGACTTGAAGTCGCAGGTCACGTTGACGCCGACGGCGTGCTCGCAGATGTAGTTGCTGCCGAACTCGTAGACCTTGCCCTGCGTCTTCGGGCAGTTGCCGAGCGGCTCCTGGTCGCCGAAATCGACCGGCTCGCCCGACTCGCCTTCGCGCCTGGCGTCTTCGCCGAAATCGAACTCCAGCTTCCAGTTGTTCAGCTCGTCGTCGTGCACCAGCTTCATCTCGGCGGTGAACGGCCAGCCGGCCTTCGAGCGGAAGCCCTCGAGCGGCCCGATCCGCTTCTCGGTCAGGAATTTTTCGACCTCGGCGAGCTCGAAGGCACGGCCGCCGGGGATCTTGCTGATCGAGAAGCCGCAGCTCTCGACGGGCGTGTGCGTCTTGTCGCCGGCCTTGCCTTCCGGGTAGCCGATGCAGGCGTAGCGCCGATAGTTCTCCTTCACCGTCCCGCCGCAATTCGGGCAGGCCGCGGTCAGGGTCGCGTAGTCGCCCGGGATCGTGTCGCGGTCGTACTCCTTGGCCTTCTTGACGATGCGCTCCGCCATCTCGGCGATGCTCTGCATGAAGGTGTCGCGGGCGAGGCGGCCCTTCTCCATCTCGGCGAGCTGGAACTCCCAGTTGCCGGTGAGCTCGGGCTTGGTGAGGTCTTCCACGCCGAGGCCGCGCAGCAGCGTCATCAGCTGGAACGCCTTGGCGCCAGGCACCAGTTCGCGGCCTTCGCGGTGGATGTACTTCTCGTAGATGAGGCCTTCGATGATGGCCGCGCGCGTGGCCGGCGTGCCGAGGCCTTTTTCCTGCATCGCCTCGCGCATGTCGTCGTCGTCGATCAGCTTGCCGGCGCCTTCCATGGCGGAGAGCAGCGTCGCTTCGGTGTAACGCGCCGGCGGCCGCGTCTTCAGCGCCTTGACGTCGACGCTCTCGGCGCGCGCCAGCTCGCCGGCTGCCACGGCGACGAGGTTGGCGTCGTCTTCCTGCGCCTCGCGGCCGTAGACGGCGAGCCAGCCCGGCCGCACCATCACCTTGCCGTTGGTCTGGAACCTGAACTCCCTGCCAGCCTTGGCGACCGTCGAGATCCGCGTCGTGACCATGAACTCGGCGGCCGGGAAGAACACCGCGAGAAAGCGCGTGGCGACCATGTCGTAGAGCTTGGCCTCGATCTCGCTCAGGCTCTTCGGCGCCTGCAGCGTCGGGATGATGGCGAAGTGATCCGAGACCTTGGCGTTGTCGAAGATCTTCTTCGTGGGCTTGACGTAGCCCTCCTTCAACGCGGTCTTCGCATGGACGGCCAGAGCGCGCAGCGGACCGGGCAGGTCTTCCTTCGAGATCATCTCCATCGTCTGCTTGGCGACGGCGACGTAGTCTTCCGGCAGCGCGCGGCTGTCGGTCCGCGGGTAGGTCAGGACCTTGTGCTTCTCGTAGAGCGCCTGGGCGATCGAGAGCGTCGTGCGGGCCGAGAAGCCGAAGCGCGAGTTGGCCTCGCGCTGCAGGCTGGTCAGGTCGTAGAGCAGCGGCGCGGCCTGCGTGCTCGGCTTCGCCTCTTCGGTCACCGTGGCCGGCTCGCCCTGCACCGCCTCGGCGATGGCCAGTGCGTCGGCCTCGTTCCAGAGCCGGTCGGAGCGCAGCTCGGCGTCGTCGGGGTTCTTCTTCCAGGCCTGGTCGAACCACTTGCCGTCGTACTCGCCGGCGTTCACGGCGAAGGTCGCGCGCACTTCCCAGTAGTCGCGCGAGACGTGCTTGCGGATCTGCTCCTCGCGCACGACCATGATCGAGAGCGTGGGCGTCTGGACCCGGCCGACGGTCGTGAGGAAGAAGCCGCCGTCGCGCGAGTTGAACGCGGTCATCGCCCGCGTGCCGTTGATGCCCACCAGCCAGTCGGCCTCGGAGCGGCTGCGTGCCGCTTCGGCCAGGCCGCGCAGGTCGTTGTCGCTGCGCAGGTGCGCGAAGCCGTCGCGGATGGCGGCCGGCGTCATGCTCTGCAGCCAGAGCCGGCGCACCGGCTGCTTCGACTTCGAGTGCTGCTGGATCAGCCGGAAGATCAGCTCGCCTTCGCGGCCCGCGTCGCAGGCGTTGATGAGATCGGTGACGTCCTTCCGCTTGACCAGCCGCACGATCGCGGCCAGGCGCCCCTTGGTCTTGTCGAGCGGCGCCAGGTCGAAGTGCGGCGGGATCACGGGCAGGTTGGCGAAGCTCCACTTGCCGCGCTTGACGTCGAACTCCTCCGGCGCCTTGATCTCGAGCAGGTGGCCGACGGCCGAGGTGACGATGTACTCGCCGCTCTCGAAGTATTCGTCGTGCTTGTCGAACTTTTCCGAGGCGGACGTGAGCGCGCGGACGATGTCCTGCGCGACGGATGGCTTCTCGGCAATGATCAGTGACTTGGTCATTCGTCTCTTGTGTTGTCGTTATCGCGGCCCGCGGCCGCATCCCTACAATGCCTCTCTTCGCGCGCCCGCACACACCCGCGCGCGCACCCATGAATTCAATGTACCCAAAGAAACAGACCGTGCAGAAAAG
>CAZZVH010000104.1:0-1305 GCA_964657365.1 uncultured Burkholderiaceae bacterium | reverse complement strand
AAAAGCCCCAGGAGCGACTCCGGGACACCTTCCCCCAGCACCGGCGGCCGCCGCATCCAGGTGCGCCGCTCCGGCATCCACGGCAAGGGCGTCTTCGCCACCCGGCCGATCGCCAAGGGCGAGACCATCATCGAGTACACGGGCAACGTCATCACGTGGAAGGAGGCGCAGCGCCGCCATCCGCACGACCCGAACGACCCGAACCACACCTTCTACTTCCACATCGACGACAAGCGTGTGATCGACGGCAAGGACGGCGGCAATTCGGCGAAGTGGATCAATCATGCGTGCAGCCCGAACGCCGAAGCCGACCAGGACGACGATGCCGGCCGCGTCTTCATCAAGGCGCTGCGCGACATCAAGGTCGGCGAAGAGCTCAACTACGACTACGGCCTGGTGCTCGAGGGCCGTCACACCGCCGCCGTGAAGAAGCAGTACGAATGCCGCTGCGGAACCCGCAAGTGCCGCGGCACCATGCTCGCTCCGAAGCGATGAGCCTCCGCCTCGCCGGGCAGCGCGGGCACGCCCGTCCAGCCAGCCGCAGGGCCTAGGCCCGTGGACCACGGCGACGCGGCGATCCAGGCCCTGCGCGCCGCACTCGGCGACGGCCACGCCTCGCTCGGTATCCGGTGGCTGGCCGAGACCGGCTCGACCAACGCCGATCTCCTCGCCGCCGCCCGCTCGCCATCCGACACGGGCTCGCCGCAGCTCCTCGTCGCCGATCGGCAGACCGCCGGCCGCGGCAGGCGCGGCCGCCACTGGAGCTCGGTGCCGGGCGCCTCGCTCACCTTCTCGCTGGCCTGGCTGCTCGATATCGCCGACCTGTCCGGCCTGTCGCTGGCCGTCGGCGCAGCGATCGCCGATGCGGTCGATCCGGACGGCGTCGCGCTGCGCCTGAAGTGGCCCAACGACCTGTGGCTGGTCGATGCGGCGGGTGCGGGCCGCAAGGTCGGCGGCATCCTGATCGAGACCGCGCCGGTCGGCGAGCGGCGCGTCGTCGTCGTCGGCATCGGCCTCAACGTGTTCGCGCAGCGCGTCGACGACGCGGCCACGGGCGTCGGCTGGCTCCGCGAGATCGACGCCGGGGCGACGCCGCTGTCGGTGCTCTGCCGCGTCGTCCCGGCCCTGATGGAGGCGTTGCCCCGCTTCGAGCGCGGCGGCTTCGGCGCCTTCGCCGCGCGCTACGCCGCCCGCGATCTCCTGCGCGACCGCGGCGTGCGCTGCGCCGCGGGCCCGACGGCGGAGCCGATCGAGGGCGTCGCCTCTGGCATCGGCAAGACCGGCGGCCTGCTGGTGCGGGGCGAG
>CAZZVH010000103.1:0-9949 GCA_964657365.1 uncultured Burkholderiaceae bacterium | reverse complement strand
GGCCACAGTCCCGGCGAGGGGCACCGTGCTGATCGTTCACGGTCTCGGTGAACACATCGGCCGCTACGCCCATGTCGCCGACGCGCTCGTTGCCGAAGGGTGGTGCGTCGCAGGCCACGATCAGCGTGGTCACGGCGCGAGCGGCGGGGCGCGGGGTCGCCTTCGTTCCGGGGACGACTTGCTCACCGATCTCGCCGTGGTGCTCGACGCGGTGCGCGCGGAACGCGCGGGCCCGGTCGTCCTGCTCGGCCACAGCCTCGGCGGCCTGGTCGCCGCGCGATTCGCAGCCGGCGGCTCGGTGCAGCATGCCGACGGTCCGCAGCCGGCCTGGCGTCGATCCGTGGATGCGCTCGTGCTCTCCTCGCCCGCGCTGCGCATCGGCATGAGCGGGCCGCAGCGCGCGGCGCTGGCGGTGCTGGGGCAACTCGCGCCGAACGCCGGCATGGCCAACGGCCTGAAGCCGGAATGGATCTCGCGCGACCCGGCCGTCGTCGCCGCCTACGAGGCCGACCCGCTCGTGCACGACCGGATCTCGCCGCGACTCGCACGCTTCATGCTCGACGCCATGGAAGCCGTCCACGACGCGGCGCCGCGCTGGCGGGTGCCGACCCTGCTCCTCCACGCCGGGGCGGATCGCTGCGTCGTGCCTGCCGGCAGCGCCGCCTTCGCGTCTGCGACGCCGCGAGGCATCGTCACCGCGCGAGCGTTCCCGGCCCTGTTCCACGAGCTCTTCAACGAACCCGAGCGCGCAGAGGTGTTATCGGTCCTCGCCGGGTGGCTCGATACACTGGATGTTTCGCCCGCACGGAGCCCGCCATGAACGCACGCGACCCCCTTCTTCCGGTCCAGGCCGACGAAGCAGAAGCGATCGGCAGGTATGTCGACAGCGTCTGGGACGACCAGATCGTGCCGGCGCTCACGGAGTACATCGCCATCCCGGCGAAGAGCCCGATGTTCGATGCCGACTGGAAGGCGCACGGCTACATCGACCGGGTGATCGCCGACGCCGCCGCCTGGATCGAGCGCCAGCACGTCGCCGGCCTCAGGCTGGAGGTGATCAGCCTCGATGGCCGCACGCCGGTCATCTTCTTCGAGGTGCCGTCGACGCGGCCGGGCGGCAACGATGCCGGCGCCGAGACGATCTGCCTCTACGGCCACCTCGACAAGCAGCCCGAGTTCAACGGCTGGAAGAACGGCTTCGGCCCGTGGACGCCGCGCTACGAAGACGGCAAGCTCTACGGCCGCGGCGGCGCCGACGACGGCTACGCGGTCTATGCATCCATCACCGCGATCCAGGCGCTCGACAAGCAGGGCATCGCCCGGCCACGCTGCGTCGGCATCATCGAGAGCTGCGAGGAGAGCGGCTCGTCCGACCTGCCGATCTACGTCGACGCGCTGAAGGAGCGGCTCGGCAAGGTCGGGCTGGTGGTCTGCCTCGACAGCGGCGCCGGCAACTACGACCAGCTCTGGCTCACGACCAGCCTGCGCGGCGTCGTCAGCGGCACGCTGAAGGTGGAGATCCTCACCGAGGGCGTGCACTCCGGCGATGCCAGCGGCCTGGTGCCGTCGAGCTTCCGCGTGTTGCGCCAGGTGCTCGACCGGCTGGAGGATTCGAAGACCGGCCGCCTGTTGCCCGAGAGCCTGCACTGCGCCATCCCGGCCGACCGGGTCGAGCAGGCGAAGGCCACCGCGGAGATCCTCGGCGACGAGGTCTGGAAGCGCTTTCCCTGGGCCTGCGGCGCCGACGGCGCCCTGACCCTGCCGACGACCACCGATCCGGTCCAGGCGCTCATCAACCGCACCTGGAAGCCGACGCTGTCGGTGACCGGCGTCGACGGCATGCCGGCCTTGAAGGACGCAGGCAATGTGCTGCGGCCCTACACCGCGTTCAAGCTCAGCCTGCGCATCCCGCCGCTGGTCGACGGCAACGACGCGGCCGAGGCGATCAAGCTGCTGCTCGAGGACAACGCGCCCTACAACGCCAAGGTCACCTTCCACGCCGATGGTCGCGCCGGCGCGGCGGGCGCCACCGGCTGGAACGCGCCGAGCCTGACGCCGTGGCTGCAGCAGGCGCTCGACAGCGCCTCGCATTCGCACTTCGGCGCGCCCTGCGGCTACATCGGCCAGGGCGGCACCATCCCGCTGATGAGCATGCTGCAGCAGAGTTTTCCGGCGGCGCAGATGATGGTCTGCGGCGTGCTCGGCCCGAAGAGCAACGCGCACGGTCCGAACGAGTTCCTGCACGTGCCGTACGGCAAGAAACTGACGGCGGCGGTGGCGCAGGTGATGGCCGCCTGCCCCTGACCGCCGTCTCGGGCGTGTGGTCGGCGCCGTGACCCGGGGCGGGTCCGGCGTCGAGCGTCAAGCCGCCGCGATCGCCCGGGCCACGGCCTCCGCGACCTCGATGCCGTCGACCGCCGCCGACATGATCCCGCCCGCGTAGCCCGCGCCTTCGCCGGCCGGATACAGCCCGGCGACATTGACGCTCTGCAGATCCTTGCCGCGGGGGATGCGCAGCGGCGACGAGGTGCGCGTTTCGACGCCCGTCAACACCGCGTCGTCCATGGCGAAGCCCGCGATCTGCCGGCCGAACGCCGGCAGGCTCTCGCGGATGGCCTCGATCGCGTAGCGCGGCAGGCTCTCGTCGCCGTCGGCCGCCAGGTCGGTCGGCAGCACGCCCGGCTGGTACGACGGCAGCACGCGCTCGAACGCGGTCGACGGCCGGCCGGCCAGGAAGTCGCCGACGCGCTGGCCCGGCGCGGCGTAGGTCGCGCCGCCGAGCACATAGGCGTGCGACTCCAGCGCGCGCTGGAAGGCGATGCCGTCGAGCGGGCTGACCTCGCCGCTGCTCCCGGGGGCGCGATAGTCCTCCGGCGTGATGCCGACGACGATGCCGGCGTTGGCGTTGCGCTCGTTGCGCGAATACTGGCTCATGCCGTTGGTGACGACCCGGCCCGGCTCCGACGTCGCCGCGACGACGGTGCCGCCCGGGCACATGCAGAAGCTGTAGACCGGGCGTCCGTTGCGGGCGTGGTGGACGAGCTTGTAATCCGCGGCGCCGAGCAGGGGATGGCCGGCATTCGGGCCGAAGCGCGCCTTGTCGATCAGGCCCTGCGGATGCTCGATGCGAAAGCCGATCGAGAACGGCTTGGCGAGCATCGCCACGCCCCGTTCGTGCAGCATCGCGAAGGTGTCGCGTGCGCTGTGGCCGAGCGCCAGCACGACCTGGCCTGCGTCGATCTCGCAGCGTGTGCCGTCGGCCCCTGCCGTGACGATGCCGCGGACGCGACCGGCGTCGATGCGGACGTCGACCAGGCGCGTCCCGAAGCGGACCTCGCCACCGAGCCGCTGGATCTCGGTGCGCATCTTCTCGACCACGCCGACCAGGCGGAACGTGCCGATGTGCGGCTTGGCGGCCCAGGCGATGTCCCCGGGCGCGCCGGCCGCGATGAATTCCGCGATGACCTTGCGCGTCAGGTGGCGCGGGTCGCTGATCTGGCTCCAGAGCTTGCCGTCGGAAAAGGTGCCGGCGCCGCCCTCGCCGAACTGCACGTTGGATTCGGGGTCGAGCACGCCGCGCCGCCAGAGGCCCCAGGTGTCCTGCGTCCGCTCGCGCACGGCGCGGCCGCGTTCGATCACGATCGGCCGCAGGCCCATCTGCGCGAGCAGCAGCGCGGCGAACAGGCCGCACGGCCCGAAGCCGACGACGATCGGGCGCGACGCGTCGGCCGATGCGCCGGTCGCAGGCGGGGCGACGACGAACCGGTAGGCGGTGTCCGGCGCCGCCCTCAGATGCGCGTCGCCGACGTGGCGCGACAGCACGCCCGCCTCATCGTCGACCTCGCAGTCGACGGTGTAGACCAGCACGATCGCAGACCGCTTGCGCGCGTCGTAGCCGCGACGAAAGACATCGACGCGATGCAGGGCCGCATCGGCGATGCCGAGCCTGGCCACGATCGCCGTGCGCAGCGCGGCCGGTGCGTGGTCGAGCGGAAGGCGCAGTTCGGTGAGGCGAAGCATGGTCGGCGGTGCGGACGCATTGTCGGCGGCGCCGGAGCGCCGGCCGCGGCTCGGGCGGCTGAGGTCAGCGGAACGCTTCGACGCGCGTCGCGCCCATCAGCGGTTCGAGCAGGCGGCCCAGCGGACGCAGCGTCGAGTAACGGGAGGCGACCTTGTGCGCATAGGCGAAGAAGCGCGGCAGGTCGGCGCTGTAGGCGGGCTTGCCGTCGCGGTGCTTGAGGCGGGAGAAGATGCCGAGCACCTTGAGGTGGCGCTGCAGGCCCATCCACTCGAGCGCCCGCCAGAACTCGCCGAAATCAGCATCGACCGGCAGCCCGGTCTTGCGCGCCGCCTGCCAGTAGCGGACCGCCCAGTCGAGCTCCTGCTCCTCGTCCCAGGAGATGAAGGCGTCGCGGAGCAGGGAAGCGACGTCGTAGACGATCGGGCCGGCCACGGCGTCCTGGAAGTCGAGGATGCCGGGGTCGGGATCGCAGACCATCAGGTTGCGCGGCATCCAGTCGCGGTGGACGGCGACCCGCGGGACGGCGAGAGCACTGGCGACGAGCCGGTCGCAGGCATCGCTCCAGATGGCCGTCTCCGCGTCCGACCAGGCGACGCCGCATTCGCGGCCGACGCACCACTCGGGAAAGAGGGCCAGCTCGCGACGCAGCAGCACGTCGTCGTAGGCCGGCAGGGTGGTCGCCGGGATGCCGAGCTGCCAGACGACGAGCGCGGCGATCGCCTCGCGCATCAGCGTGTCGGCGCGGACCGTGTCGCCGGCGGCCTGGGCGTCCTGCAGGGCGCGCAGGTAGAGAAGGTCGCCCAGGTCGTCGAGCAGGAGAAAGCCGTGCTCGACGTCGGCCTCGCGGACGCGCGGCCCGTGCAGGCCGGCCGCATCGATGAGCGAGGCGACGTGGATGAACGGCCGCACGTCTTCCTGCGGCGGCGGCGCGTCCATGACGACGAAGCTGCCGCCGGCTGCCGAGTCGATGCGCAGGTAGCGGCGGAAGCTGGCGTCGCTCGATGCCGGACGGAGCGAACCGACGATCAGCCGGTGCTGAGGTGCGATGCCGGCCAGCCAGGCGTCGAATGCGGCTCGGCGCTCGTCGCTGGGCCAGGCGACCGAAGGCGTTGGTAAAGAGGCGTTCACGGGCTCGGAGTGTCGCGTGCAGCAGGCGGCGGGAGCAGCCCCGCGTGGATAATCGATTCTACAAATCGGTGCATCGCGCTCAGCGCGCAGCTCCGTCCTCGTCCGGCGGCGCCTCGAGCACAAGCCGGCTTCGCGCCTCACCGCGCTTCAGCCTGTGCCCAGCCACGCTTCGTGCGTCCACTTCTTCGCCAAGCCGTCGTTCGTGCTGTCGTCCGTGCCGCGGCCCGGTCCGCCGTCGTCGTCGGCTTCCTCGGCGCCAGGGCCGCGCTGGCCCAGGAATCGCCAGCACTCCCGGCTTCCGCGTCGTCGGCCGCGAGCGCCGCGTCGGTGGCCGCCGCAGAGGCTCCTGCGAGCGCGGCGTCGGGCATCGAGCTGCGCGCATCGCCGGCGTTGCTGGCGCCGGCGCACGGCGATGCCGGTCGCGCGTTGCCCATCATCCTGCGCGCGAAGGAAGTGAACGGACGTCCGGACCTCGATGCGCAGGCTTCCGGCGACGTCGAGTTCCGGCGCGCGGGCGTCGTCATCCGCGCCGACAAGCTGACCTACGACCAGGCCGACGACCTGGCCAACGCGACCGGGCACGTCGTCGTCAGCCGCGACGGCAATGTCTTCACGGGCCCGGCACTGCAGCTGAAGGTCGAGCGGTTCGAGGGCTTCTTCCAGACGCCGACCTACCGGTTCGCGCGCACCGGCGCGGGCGGCAAGGCGTCGCGCATCGACTTCATCGACGACCAGCGCGCGACGGCGCTCGACGCCACCTACTCCAGCTGCACCGCGGCGGACGACGCCGACCCGGTCTGGATCCTGCGCGCCAGCAGCATCAGCATCGACAACGAGACCAACCAGGGCGTGGCGCGCGGCGCGGTGCTGCGGTTCTACGGCGTGCCCATCCTGGCCTCGCCGGTGCTCAGCTTCCCGCTCAACGACGAGCGCAAGTCCGGCTTCCTGCCGCCGAGCATCGGCCTCGACAGCAAGAGCGGCTTCCAGCTCGCCGTGCCGTACTACTGGAACATCGCGCCCAACCGCGACGCCACCTTCACCGCATCGGAGAGCCTGCGCCGCGGCTACGCGCTCGAGAGCGAGTTCCGCTATCTCGAGCCCAACTACGCCGGCGACGTCGACTACAAGGTGCTGCCTAACGACATGGTGGCGCAACGCTCGCGCTACGCGCTCCATTTCAACCACCAGGGCCTGCTGCCGTACGACATCTTCGCGACAGCGCACGTCCTGAAGGTGTCCGACGACAACTACTGGAAGGATTTCCCGAACGAGCTCAAGGTCGACACGCAGCGCCTGCTGCCCCAGGACTTCCAGCTCAGCCGCCCGTTCGGCGACTGGACGGCCTACGCGCGGACGCTGCAATGGCAACTCCTGCAGACCACCGATCCGACCACCAACATCGATCCGCCGCCGTACGACCGCCTGCCGCAGATCGGCGCCCGGTACGCCGGCCCCTGGGGCCACGGCTTCGACGTCACCTTCGAGGGCGAGTTCAACCACTTCTCGAACCCCGAGGATTCCGCGCTCGGTGCCCTCAACGCCGACGGCACGACGCCGCTGCCGCGCCAGACCGGCTCGCGCATCCACGCGCTCGGCAGCATCAGCCGGCCGTTCTACTCCCCCGGCTGGACCCTGACGCCCAAGCTGTCGTTCCATGCCGCGTCCTACGATGTCGACCAGCCGCTCGCGGACGGCAGCCGCAACGCGACGCGCTTCATCCCGACCCTGAGCGTCGACAGCGCGTGGACCTTCGAGCGGGACACGAACCTGTTCGGCAAGGACGTGCGCCAGACGCTCGAGCCGAGGCTGCTCTACGTCAACACGCCTTACCACCAGCAGAACGACATCCCGAACTTCGATTCGTTCGGCAAGGACTTCAACTTCGACTCGGTCTTCACCGAGAACTCGTTCTCCGGCAACGACCGCGTTTCCGACGCGAACCAGATCACGGCGGGCGTCACGTCGCGCATCCTCGATCCGGTCACCGGCGCCGAGGCGCTGCGGCTCGGCATCGCCCAGCGCTATCTGTTCCGCGACCAGCGCGTGACGCCGAATCCGGAGCAGCTCGTCACCCCCGACGGGCCGCCGCTGACGCAACGCTTCTCCGACGTGCTCGTCACCGGCTCGACCTCGCTCCTGCCCAAGTGGACCTTCGACGTCGCCGAGCAGTACAACGCCGACATCCGGCGGGTCGAGAACTCCCTGGCGGGCTTCCGCTATTCGCCCGGCCCGTACCGGACCGTGAATTTCAACTACCGGCTGGCGCGCGGCTTGTCGGAGCAGGTGGAACTCGGCTGGCAGTGGCCGATCTATGGCAGGACGCCCTCGGACCCGGGCGCGCAGGGGCCGGCGGGTGGTGGCGGATGCGGAGGAACGTTGTACAGCGTCGGCAGGGTCAACTACAGCACGCGCGACAGCCGCCTGACCGATTCCATCCTCGGCCTCGAGTACGACGCCGGTTGCTGGATCGGCCGTGTCGTCGTCGAGCGGCTGTCGACCGGCCGGAGCGAGGCGACCACCCGCCTGCTGCTGCAGCTCGAGCTGGTGGGCCTGTCGCGCCTCGGCTCGAATCCGCTCAAGGTCTTGAAGGACAATATTACCGGCTACCAGCTCCTGCGCGACGAGCGCACGACCAACTCTCCTTTCTCTCCGTATGAATGAAATCCGCTCGGCATGGTGCTCTTCGCTGGTCGGCCTGGCCATGGGCCTGGCTGCATTCCACGCGAGCGGCCAGACCGTCGACTACATCGTCGCCGTCGTCAACCAGGAGCTGGTGACCTCGTCGGAGGTGCAGCTGCGCGTGGCCCGGTTCCGCGACGAGGCGGCACGCGCCAGGCAGCAGCTGCCGCCTCCGGCCGAGCTGCGCAAGCAGGCCCTCGATTCGCTGATCGAGGAGCGCGTCCTCATCACCAACGCCCGCGACAGCAGTGCGAGGATCGAGGACAGCGAGCTGGACCGCGCCGTCAACAACGTCGCGCTGCAGAACCAGCTGACCATGCCGCAGCTGCGCGATCGCCTGCGCAAGGAGGGCATCGACTACGCGAAGTTCCGCGACAACGTGAAAGACCAGCTTCTGGTCGAGCGCGTTCGCGAGCACGAGGTGACCAGCCGGATCAAGGTGACCGATGCCGAGGTCGACGCACTGGTCGACGCCCGCCAGGCGGCCGGTGGCGCCGCCTCGGAAATGGACATCGCGCAGATCCTCGTCACCGTGCCGGACGGCGCCAACCTCGCGGTCGTCGAGGAAAGGCGCCAGCGCGCGTTGACGGCGTTGCGCCGGGTGCGCGGCGGCGAGGATTTCGCGGTCGTGTCGCGCGAGATCTCCGAAGACGCCAACCATGCCGAGGGCGGAGACATCGGCATGCGTCCGGCGAATCGCCTGCCCGATCTCTTCGTGACGGCCGTGCGGCCCCTGAAGGCCGGCGAGATCGCGCCCGATCTCGTGCGCAGCGGCGCCGGCTTCCATGTGCTGAAGCTGGTCGACCGCAAGGACGTCGGCGCCTTCACCGTCCAGCAGGTGCGCGTCAGGCACATCCTGCTGCGGCCGTCGGCAGAGCTGACGGCGGCGGCGGCGACGCGCCGGCTGGCGCAGTTCAAGGTCGACATCCAGAACGGCACCCGGACGTTCGAGCAGCTGGCCCGGGCCAATTCGGAGGACGGGAGCGCCGAGCAGGGCGGCGACCTGGGATGGGCTTCGCCCGGCCAGTTCGTCCCGGAGTTCGAGGAGGCCATCGCGCCGCTGCCGATCAACGGCCTGTCCGATCCGGTCGCGACGCGGTTCGGCATCCACCTCGTCCAGGTGATCGATCGCCGCACCATGACGCTCGACCGCAAGCAGCAACGAGAGCAGGCACGCAACATCCTGCGCGAGCAGAAGTTCGACGAAGCCTACGCGGAGTGGGTGCGCGACCTGCGCGCCCGCGCCTACGTCGAGCTGCGCGACCCGCCGCAGTCGTAACGACGTCGCGGCCGGTCATCGCCGTGGCGCATCGCCCGCGCAAGCGCTTCGGCCAGCACTTCCTCGTCGATGCCGGCGTGATCGAGGCGATCGTCGATGCGGTGGCGCCGCTGCCGGGCGAAGCGATCGTCGAGATCGGGCCGGGTCTGGGCGCCATCACGCGCCCGCTGCTCGCCCGGTGCGGTGCGCTGACGGCGATCGAGCTCGACCGGGATCTCGCCGCGCGCTGGCGCAAGACGCCCGGCCTGGATGTCGTCGAGGCCGACGTCCTCACGGTCGATTTCGCGGCGCTGGGCCGTGCGCGTGGCGACGGCAAGCTGCTGCGCATCGTCGGCAACCTGCCCTACAACATCTCGACGCCGATCCTCTTCCACCTGCTCGAATCGGTCGAGCACATCGCCGATCAGCACGTCATGCTGCAGAAGGAGGTGGTCGACCGGATGGTCGCCGCGCCGCACGGCAAGGACTACGGGCGTCTCAGCGTGATGCTGCAGTGGCGCTACGAGATCGAGCACGTGCTCGACGTGCCGCCCGAATCGTTCGACCCGCCGCCGCGGGTCGATTCCGCGGTGGTCAGGATGACGCCGAAGCCGGCACGCGAAGGCGTGGATGCCGCGCTGCTCGAAGAGCTCGTCCGGGTCGCGTTCTCGCAGCGTCGCAAGCTGCTGCGGCACACGCTCGGCCGCTGGCTCGAAGCGCGCGGCGCGGCTGCATCTTTCGATACGCAGCGCCGGGCCGAGGAGGTGCCGGTGGACGACTATCTGACGCTGGCCGCGTCGCTCTAGATCCGCCCGAGGGCAGGCCGGAGCCGATCAGCGGCCTGGCGGATCCGATCAGGAGAT
>CAZZVH010000102.1:0-9964 GCA_964657365.1 uncultured Burkholderiaceae bacterium | reverse complement strand
CCGAGAGCTGGCGCGTTGCGGTGAAGGCGTCCGGGGCGACGGCAGACTAGGCGAGGCGCCTTCGAACCATCGGCCCTCCCGGGCCGTACGATCGCCAGATGACACGAGTGCTTCCCTGGCTGACCCTCGCCGCGATCATGATCGCTGGCTGCGCGACCGTCGCGCCTCCGCCCGGCCCAGCCAGCGCCGACGAACGCACCGGTTCCGCCGAAGCGCTCACGGTGGAGCGGCAGTGGCTGCAATCGTGGTTCCAGGGCACGCCGGTCGTCATCGCCCAGCGCATCGACGGCGGCCTCGACATCGACGTGCCGGGCGACTTCTGCTTCGAGCCGGGCCGCAGCAAGGTGCTGCCGGCACTGGGCGCGGTGCTCGACAAGGTCGCCGAGAGCTTGCGTCGGGCACCGCGGGTGCAAGTGGTGCTGCTCGCCGCGCCGGGCGATGGCGTCGGAACGTCGCCGCTGGCCACGCAGCGCGCGGATCAGATCGCGGCCGGCCTGCGCGCACGTGGCGTCGCGGCGGCTCGCCTGGCCAAGCCGACGGCGGCCGCTTTGCCAGCGGCGCGGTTGCGGCTGCAGACCCCGGCGACTTGACCTTCGTCGGGCAACCGGTGATGGCTCTATCGGGAACGATCCTGGTAGTCCCAGTCGTTCACGTGATGGCCGTCCGCGCCGATCAGTGCGTGGTCGATCTCCCACTGGCTCGAACCGATCCGTCGCATGACGGCGAGCTGGTGCCACCGGAGCAGATCCAGGGCAGCGCGGATGCGCGCGTCGCCGCTCGCCACCGGGCGAACATTCCGATCCCGCGGATGGCATGTCTTCGAGCGGAATCACGTCTATCGGGTGACGAACACACCCCTGCACCTTGAGGAGATGACACATGGGATTGCTCAGTACGCTCGGATTGCCTTCGCCGCCGCGGACGATCACGCCGACGCCGATCATGAGCGTCACCGCAACGCAAGGCGTCGAGACGACCAATGGCGCCGCCCGGCCGATCGCGGTCAAGCAGGAACCGCCTGCGTTGAAGGCCAGGCTCACGGCGCGCAACACAGTCCTGCAGGGCGCGTACGACAAGCTCGCCAGCGCGCGCGATCAGCTCGACGACGAGATTCCGAAGCGCGAAGGCTCCGCCAAGGCGGCGATGCAGGCGCAGAAGGCCGACGTCGACAAGGCGCTCTCGCAGGTGCAGCGCCAGCTGCTGCAGGTCGGCAAGGATCTCCAGGCCGTCGCCAACCCGGCCACCGACGCGAGGACGATGAACGACATCGTCGCCCGCGCCGCGTCGCCGGAGCCGATCGGCAAGGCGGTCGAGATCGACAGGCACGACAACGCGATCGAGAAGAAATCACCGCTCGACAAGCACACCACGACCACGACCACGCGGGTCGAAGGCGGCGCCTCGAAGACCACGGTGCACGACGAGACCCGCACGGTCGGGCCGGGCGGCGCGAAGAAGACGACGACCGACAGCGACGAGACGGTCACCGCGAAAGGTCGCGACTCCACGACGACCACGAAGGCGACGCAGCTCGGCCCCGACGGCCTGTCGCGCGAGAAGGCCACGGTCGTCGAGAGCGAGAAGGACGGCAAGACGACGACGACCGAGAACAAGTCGGCCCTGAAGGCCGGGCCGGGGGGCATCACCGGTTCGCGCGAAAGCAAGACGACAGCAGCCGACGGCTCGAGCAAGGCGGGGAGTCTCAACGGCGGCCTGGAACGCGGCGAAGGCAAGGCCGGCGGCAGCATCGCCGGAACGCGGACGACGACCAACGCGACGGGAGGCACGACGGCGCTGGGCGGCTCCGCCAAGTCGGGTGTGCAGTCGCTCGACGGTGGCGCCGGGCTCTACGGCGATGCCCAGGGCACGGCGGAGAAGAAGCACGAGAAGGAAGGCGGCGAATTCGGTGAGCGCGGCAAGCGGACGTTGTCGGCCGGCGCGGCCGTCGGGCTTCAGCCGAACATCTCCTGCACCATCAAGCCGTTGCCCGACGGCAAGTACCTGCTCGAGACGCGGATCGATCTCGGCGCGTCGATCAAGGGCACGGCGAGCGCCGACAAGGAGGGGCTCGGCAAGGTCGGCGCCAGCGTGTCGGGCTCGGCCAACGTGTACATGAGCTGCAAGCACACCCTGGGCGACAGCGAAGCGACCGCGTACCTGGCGGCGCTCAAGACCGGCGGCTCCGGTCCGCAGCCCGAGCTGGCTGTCGTCCGGGCCGGCCTGAAGTCGTGGCCGGACGCGCAGAGGATGTACCTCGCCCTGTCGGGCAAGGCGGGCTCGGCGGCCGACGTCGACTCCATGCAGGCGGGCGACAGCAAGACGATCGGTCGCAAGACGACCGAAGGCGCCGGTGTCAATGCCGATTCGGGCGGCATCGGCGTCAATCTCTCGGGCGAGAAGTCGCAGAACCGCGAGATGACCGTCAGCAAGAACAAGGACGGCAGCACGAGCTACGACACCAAGCAGGGCCAGGGCGACAAGAAAAGCGCGGGCGTCACCGTCAATTCCGGTGTCGCGAGCGCCGGCGTCGCCTTCGGCAAGACGGTGACGACGTCGACCGGCTACAAGTTCCGCGTCACCGCCGACATGAAGGACGCGCGCGCACTGCAGGACCAGATCGCCAGGCTCGCCAGTGCGAGCCAGGCGGAAGTCGATGCGTTCGCCAAGGCGCACCCGGAGACCGTGCTCGAGCGCAGCGACGTGCGCGACGACAGCCACAGCACCAACGTCACGGCCGGCGTCGGTGGCGTCAAGGCCAACTTCATGGCCGGTGCCGGCATCGAGGACACCGTCACACGCGACAGCAGCGGCAAGATCATCGACACGGGCAAGCGCGGCCACAACGAAGGCGGCCTGTCCTTTTCCGCCGCCGGCAAGACGATCGGCACCGAGATCAACGAGGAGGCGGCGGGCCGCGTCGGCGCCGACGGCGATCGCGTGGTCGACGTGAAACGCGCCCAGGGCGACACGGACATCGTCGACATGCTCGATTCGCTGCCGCTCGTCGGCCAGAAGAAGAAGGACAAGAGCGCGCTGCAGAAGGCGACCGGCGCGCCCGCCGACGCGGCGATGACGCGCCAGGTGGCCGGCATCACGTTGACGGTCGACAACCTCAAGTCGATCGGAGCCATGGCCGGCAACCCGCAGGGCTGGAACAACGCCCTGGTGAGTTTCGGGCGCGACAAGGACGACTGGAGCGCCGCGGCGGCCGCCATCCGCAAGGCCAAGGGAGACCCGAAGGCCGTCGAGGATGCGCTCGCGACCTTCGTCGGCAAGGACAACATGCGCGCGGAAGTCATCACGCGGCTGATCAGCCCGGTCGGCAGCCCCGGCGCCGTGGCGAAATGGGAGTTTCCGCAAAGCATCGGAACGCGCCAGAAGGACTACCAGGACCTCGTCGTCGCCGCGAGCGAGAAGCAGGTCACCGAAGCGGCCAAGTCCGACGTTGCGAAAGCCAAGCAGATCGGCCAGTCGTTGACCGTCTCGCTCGACTCGCTGTTCGCCGGCATCAAGTCGGCCTCCGACTTCCGCGACAGGAGCGTGCAGGAAGGCATGCTGGCTGCAGTCAAGGCCCGCCAGCGCGCCATCGCCATCGCGATGCGCAAGCTCGATGGCGCCGACGATGCGGCCGCTGAAAAGGCGCAGGAGCACGGCGACTTCGCCGCGGCGCTCGAACTCTGCGTCGGCTTCCAGCAGACCGAGACCGACCTGTTCAAGCAGATCGGCGGTGCCGACGCCACCGAGGTGATGCGCATCACCGTCGAGATCAAGAACCTGCACGTCCGGTGGCAGCCGCAGTACGACAAGCTGGCGATGCTCGCGCAGGAGAACGGCTGGGGGAAAGACCGCTACTGGCGCTTCAAGCCCGACGGCGCACGCCTGAACGTCGCCGTGAAGACAGGCAAGGCGGGCGCGGCAGCCGAGGCGAAGCCCGAGACCGCCGACAAGCGCCGCGATCCGAACGCCGTCTCCGACAAGCATTCCGGCGAGATCAACCGGCAGACCGACTCGGTCGGCTGGAAAAAGTACAACCAGATCAAGGCGGACCTGGCCAGCGCGCTCACCGAAGCGCCGCGGCTGGTGCGGGAGCTCGATGCCGCGTACACCAAGGCGCCCAAGCCGGCGGCCGAAAAACTGTTCAACCAAGCCAGCGCCGTGCTGGCCCAGGCCGACACCGAGTACCGTCGGGTCAAGCCCAACGACATGCCGAGCATG
Organism: uncultured Burkholderiaceae bacterium; assembly: GCA_964657365.1. Lineage (GTDB taxonomy): Bacteria > Pseudomonadota > Gammaproteobacteria > Burkholderiales > Burkholderiaceae_C > Schlegelella_A. The sequence goes on along the minus strand of CAZZVH010000102.1, from coordinate 5,749 downwards.
TTCGAAAATGGATTCGTGGCACTGGAGCGCTATCGCGAGGGCATCGCCCTGATCCGGAAAGCGCTCGGCCTGTATGCGAAATGAGACCGACGCTGCGGGGCAGCGGCTCGCCTGACCGGCGCGGAATCGGCACGACAGGCGACTTCATCGGCCACGATCGGCTTTCGCTCCCCCGGTTGCCGGTTCCGTCGCATCGTCGACGAAGCCGGGCTCGTTCTCGGGCAGGATGAACGCATCGCACATGCCGAAAGGATGGTCTCTCGATGGGAAGCCTGCTCGCCGCACTGAACCTGCCCCAGCCCCGAGACGTGGCGAAGAAGTACGTGCCGTCGCCCGAGGCCGTCAAGTTCACCAGGCACCTCAAGGACACGCTGGCGCATATCGCCGCGCTCGACAAGGCGCAGCCCAAGGAAGCGCTGCGGATGCGACACGCTGCGGTCGCGGCGGGAAGACTCGGCGCGAACCCGAAGGAACGCTCCAGCGCGACGGCCGCGCTCGGAGTGATCGACCGCGAACTGACCGACGCGCTCGGTACCGGCAGCGGCGAAGCCAAGGCCGCCGCCACCAAGGAGCCGCGCTACTCGCTCAAGATCGGCGGCAAGCAGTTCACCGACGCGAGCAAGGATCAGGTCCACGCGGAGCTGCAAAAGATCATCGACGATCTCGACCTGCAGTTGAAGAGCGGCTTCGGCTCGCACTGCGACGCACTCAAGATCCAGCGCGAGGAAGTCTTCGCGTCGTGGGTCTCCGGCGGCATCAGCTCGATCACCGCCAGGCTGCACGGCAAGAAGAAGGTCGACATCTTCGACCTCAACATCTGGGACGAGCCGCAGAAGCTGCTGTTCGAATGCAAGAACGCACTCAAGCGCGACGACTTCGAAGCCGTCCAGCGCGCCGTCGACCCGATCCGCAAGGCGACGCGCGATTGCAACGCGAAGATCAAGCGGCACACGGACGACAGCATCGAAGCCGCCGGGACCGCGATCGAGATCGCGCGGACGATCGAAGAGAAATCGGCCGACGTCATCGAGAAGAGCACCGAGAAGCTGACGCACAGCAAGGCCGCCGGCGCGGCGGCCAAGGCTGGCGCGAAGTCGGTGTTCCAGCTGTTCGAGCAGCTGAGCGGCAAGTACATCGCCGAGACGCAGAAGGAGATCGACTGGGGCGCGGTCGCCAAGGAAGGCGGCGCGAGCCTGGCCGAGAGCATCGTCGGCCATCTGCTCGAGGGGCCGATGGCCGAGCGCTTCTCGAAGCTCTTCGGGCCCTACCTGAGCAAGGCGAAGTTCAGCGAGAAGGAGCTCGTCGAGATGGCCAATGCGCTCGGGCTCAAGGCGCCGCTCGACCGCGATTACCTGATGACCGCCCTGCAGCGCAAGGTGAAGGACTTCCTGCTCGCCAAGGCCAAGGGCTTCGTCACCGAGGCCGTGGTCGAGAAGATCAAGGGAAAGAAGCCGAGCGAACCCGACATGAGCCTCGACGAGATGATGAAAAGCGTCGCGATCAAGGCGACGACGGGCAAGGGGCTCGACATGTTCGTCGAATTCGTGGTCGAGCACGCCAAGCCGTAGGCCCCTCTCTCAGGTCGTCGTCTTGTCCCGCACCGGAAGTGTCCACCCCGGCCGGATGAAGTGGCAGGTGTAGCCGTTCGGAATGCGCTCCAGGTAGTCCTGGTGCTCCGGCTCGGCCTCCCAGAACGGACCGGCCGGCGCGACCTCGGTGACCACCTTGCCGGGCCAGAGGCCTGACGCGTCGACGTCGGCGATCGTGTCGGCGGCCACCCGCTTCTGCTCGTCGCTGGTGGTGTAGATCGCCGAGCGGTAGCTCGCGCCCGTGTCGTTGCCCTGGCGATTGCGCGTGGTCGGGTCGTGGATCTGGAAGAAGAACTCGAGCAGCTTGCGGTAGCTGATCCTGGCCGGGTCGAAGACGATCTCGATCGCCTCGGCATGCGAGCCGTGGTTGCGGTAGGTGGCGTTGGGCACGTCGCCGCCGGAGTAGCCGACCCGCGTCGAGACGACGCCGTCGTAGTGCCGGATCAGGTCCTGCATGCCCCAGAAGCAACCGCCGGCGAGAACCGCGCGTTCCTGTGTCATCTAGATTTCCTCCACTTGATCGATGTACTCGCCATACCCTTCGGCTTCCATGTCGTCGCGATGGACGAAACGCAGCGACGCCGAATTGATGCAGTAGCGCAGGCCGCCGCGGTCGCGCGGGCCGTCGGGGAAGACGTGGCCGAGATGGCTGTCGCCGTGCGCCGACCGCACTTCCGTCCGCACCATGTTGTAGGCACGGTCCTGCAGCTCGTTGACGTGGGCCGGCACGATCGGCTTGGTGAAGCTCGGCCAGCCGCAAGCCGACTCGAACTTGTCGGACGAGGCGAACAGCGGCTCGCCGGAGACAATGTCGACGTAGATGCCGGGCTCGTCGTTGTCGAGCAGCTCGCCGGATCCCGGCGCTTCGGTGCCGCTCTCCTGGGTGACGCGGAACTGCTCCGGCGTCAGCGCGGCCACGGCCTCGGGTGTCTTTCGATAGTCGGGCATCGTTTTCTCCTTCGTTGCGTTGTCGTCGAGTTTCCCCAGATGCGGCCAGCTTAGCGAAACTCAAAAGGTCCGGCTCCAGCATGTCCTTCCATCCGGATTCATCACTCGCCGCGTTGATCGGCGCACCCGTGCGGCAAGGGGAGGTCGTCTGGATCGGTGTCCGGCCGGCGCGCCGGGCCGGGATGGTGCCGCTGCCGAACGTCGAGCTCGAAAGCGGCCGGGGCGTCGTGGGAGACCGCTACGGCAACGCCGGCGGCGCGCGCCAGGTCACGCTGATCGCCGCCGAGAGCCTGGCGAGCATCGCCAGCCACCTCGGGCGCGAGGCGATTCCCGCGCACATGCTGCGAAGGAACATCGTCGTCCGGGGCATCAATCTGCTGGCCCTGAAGGGGCGGCAGTTCCGCATCGGCACGGCTCTCCTGGAGGCGTCGGGCGAGTGCCATCCGTGCTCGCGCATGGAGGAGCTCCTGGGAACCGGCGGCTACAACGCCGTGCGCGGCCTCGGCGGCATCACGGCGCGGATCGTGCGGAGCGGGATCGTCGCGTCGGGCGACTCCGTCGAGCCCGTCCGGACAGACTAGACCTTGACGGCCGCCCGCTTGCGGATCTCGACCACGCAGGCCTCGATGTCGGGCAGCGTGAAACCGGGTCGGATGCCGCCGCTCTCGAGCGACGACGCGGCCCGCTCGAAGGCCTGAGCCTCGGTCAGCGTCGACAGCACGCCGATCGAGAAGCGCGGCGAGCCGCGCCATTGGATCGTCACCAGGTTGCCGGCGCGGTTCAGTTCGAAGTCAGCGAGTTTCGTCATCCCCGAGCATAGGGCCGCCGCGGCCGGTTTTGCGAACCATCTGTCGGAGGCCGGCGGGCTTCACTCGTCGAGCAGGCCGCCCTTGAAGAAGCTCCAGACGGTGCCGTCGTGCAGATAGAAGCCGCCATTGGCGCAATCGTCCTTGCCCGGGAAGTAGTCGCGGTAGGCGCGGGGAACGAGGCGCGCCAGCTGCTCGTCGGTCATCTCGTCGAACTGCTCCGGGGTGATGGCCTTCATGCGGCCGGCGTGCCGGCCGCCAGGCGGCGCTGGTCCGGCAGCAGCGCCGTCAGCAGGCCGAGCAGCGGCAGGTAGGCGCAGGCGGCGTAGACGTACTCGATGCCGCGCGCGTCGGCCACGGCGCCCAGCACCGCCGCGCCCAGGCCGCCCATGCCGAACGCGAAGCCGAAGAACAGACCCGACACCGTGCCCACCTTGCCCGGCATGAGCTCCTGCGCGAACACCAGGATGGCCGAGAACGCGGAGGCGATGACGAAGCCGATGACGACGGTGCACGCGGTCGTCCAGGCGAGATCGAGATGCGGCAGCGCCAGGGTGAACGGCGCCACGCCGAGGATCGACGCCCAGATCACGCGCTTGCGGCCGATCCGGTCGCCGATCGGCCCGCCGAGCAGGGTGCCGGCGGCGGTGGCGGCGAGGAAGACGAACAGGTGCATCTGCGCTTCCTGCAGCGAGAGATGGAAGCGCGAGATCAGATAGAACGTGTAGTAGCTCGTCAGGCTCGCGAGATAGAAGTACTTCGAGAAGATGAGGATCAGCAGCACGACGATCGCGCGTGTCACGACCCTGGCGGGCAGGCTCGATGCGAGCGCGCCCTTGCTGCCGGCGGACGGTCGCACCACGGCGAGCTGGCGCTGCCGGTACCAGCTGCCCACCCGCCACAGCAGCGTGATGCCGACCAGCGCGGCGAGCGCGATCCAGGCGATGCTGCGCTGGCCGAACGGGATCACGAGGCCAGCCGCGATCAGCGGGCCGGCGGCGCTGCCCGCATTGCCGCCCACCTGGAAGATCGACTGCGCCAGGCCGTGCCGGCCGCCCGAGGCGAAGCGGGCGATGCGCGAGGCTTCCGGATGGAACACGGCCGAGCCGGTGCCGATCAACGCCGCGGCGAGCAGCAGGATCCCGAAGCTCGGCGCGAAAGCCAGGACGAGCAGCCCGAGCAACGTGGCGCCCATCCCGAACGACAGCGAGTACGGCAGCGGGTGCTTGTCGGTGTAGCGGCCGACCAGCGGCTGCATGAGCGAGGCGGTGATCTGGTAGACCAGCGAGATGACGCCGATCTGCGTGAAGCTGAGCGCGAAGTTCGACTTCAGCAGCGGATAGATCGCGAGGATCGTCGACTGCGTCATGTCGTTGAGGAAATGCGAGAAGCTGAGCGCCGACAGGACGCGGAAATGCGTGCCGGTGGCGGGTCCGACCGAGGCCGGGCGCTGCGCGGCCGCCGGTGCCAGTGCTGCCGTGGAATGACTCAACGCGAGATCCTCGAAGACATGTCGATGCGGTGTCCGGGCCGATGGGGTGGGCCGCCGGCATTATTCTCCCGTCCCGCCGGGCCTGTCCGAACGGCGAGGCAGGGGCCGCTCTGGCGTGCGGGTCACCTTGCGTTCCGCCGTCCGGTCCGCAGGTGCGACCTTTCCGGGGAGCCGCCGTGGGCGCCAACGATGCCTTTCTTCTCGACGCGTACTCGCAGACGGTGACCGCCATCGTCGACCGCGTCGCGCCCAGCGTCGCCGCGGTGCGGGTCGGCGTCGGGATCGGTGACAGCAGCGGCGACCCTTCCGGCGGCGGCTCCGGCTTCGTCTTCACGCCCGACGGCTACCTGCTGACGAACTCGCACGTCGCGCGCGCCGGCAACCCGCCCACGTCGGGCCGCCCCGGCCTGCGCTACACCGTGGCGCTCGGCGACGGCACCGAATCGCCCGCCGAATGGGTCGGCGACGATCCGGACACCGATCTCGCCCTGCTCCACATCGGCGCCGCGGCGCGGCTCTCGCTGACGCCGGCGACGCTCGGTCGATCGGCACGACTGAAGCGCGGCGAGATCGCGATCGCGATCGGCAATCCGCTCGGCTTCGAGCACACCGTCACCGCCGGCATCGTCAGCGCGCTCGGGCGCAGCATGCGGGCCGGCAACGGCAGGCTGATCCCCGACGTCATCCAGACCGACGCAGCGCTCAACCCCGGCAACTCCGGCGGCCCGCTGCTCGACTCGCGGGGCGAGGTGATCGGCGTCAACACGGCGATCATCCGGGGCGCCCAGTCGATCTGCTTCGCGGTCGCGATCGACACCGCCGCCTGGGTCATTCCGCAATTGCTGCGGCACGGGCGGGTGCGCCGAGGCCACCTGGGCGTGGGTGGCCAGTCGGTGCCGATCGACCGCCGTGTC
>CAZZVH010000101.1:0-9986 GCA_964657365.1 uncultured Burkholderiaceae bacterium | reverse complement strand
CCCCCGGTTCAGTGCCGCGGATGAAGTGGGTGCAGGCGACCGTCGGCACGAGCATCCAGATGATCCCGGTCGAGGACGTGCTGTTCTTCATCTCCGACGAGAAGTACACGCGGGTGCAGACCGCGTCGATCGAAGCGCTGATCCGCAAGCCGATCAAGGAGCTCGTCGCCGAGCTCGACGCCGACATGTTCTGGCAGATCCACCGCTCGACGCTGGTCAACACCAAGGCCATCTCCGGCGTGACCCGGGACCTGCGCGGCCGGCAGCTCGTCGCCGTGCGCGGCCACCCGGAAAAGCTCGAGGTGAGCCGGAGCTACGCGGGGCTGTTCAAGGGCATGTGAGCCGCCGGCCGGCGCGTCGGGTCACGCTGCCGTCCTGGCATCGCTCGCTGCTGCGGCGGCGCTCAGGCGCGCACGCTCCGCTGCCGCCGCGCGCAGCGCCTTCAGCTTCTCACGCGGATCGACCGCGCTCTGCGTCTCGTGCAGCTTCATCTCGGCGATGAACCGGCTCGGCATGCCGGCGACGGTCTCGCGCCCGCGCTTGCGGCGCGCCAGCGTGCTGACGACGAGCGTCGTCCGGGCGCGCGTGATGCCCACGTACATGAGCCGGCGCTCTTCCTCGAGCCGCTGCGCGGTGACGGCGACGTCTTCGGCCGGGGCATCGCCCTCGGCGCCTTCCTTGGGGCTGTCCTTGCCGCGGAACGGCAGCAGCCCTTCGTTGATGCCGGCCAGCACGACATGCTGCCACTCAAGCCCCTTGGCCGCGTGCAGCGTCGACAGCGTGACGACGTTCTGGTCGTCGCTCCGCTCGGCCAGGCTGATGATCACGGAGATCGTCTGCGCCACGGCCAGCACGGTCTGCGCCTCGGTCTCGTCGCCTGTCGCCTGCGAGCCGGTGCCACCGCAGCGGCGGGCGATCCAGTCGACGAAATCGATCACGTTGCTCCAGCGGGACGCCGCCAGCGGCGGCGAATCGGCGTCGTCGTGGATGTGCTGCTCGTAGTCGATCTGCTTCAGCCACTCGAGCAGGAACGCCTTCGCGTCCTCCGCGCCGCTGGTCTGGCCGGCGCGCTCCTGCAGGTCGTTGACGTAGCGGCCGAACTCGCGCAGCGATTCGACGCCGCGCCGTGGCAAGGCGTCGCCGAGCGTCTCGGCGAACAGCGCCTCGAACAGGCTCGTCTTCCAGCGGCCGGCGAAGATGCCGAGCGAGGCCAGGGTCTGGTGGCCGATGCCGCGCTTCGGGCTGGTCGCGGCGCGCAGGAAGGCGGGGTCGTCGTCGAGGTTGACGAGCAGGCGCAGCCAGGCGCAGAGGTCGCGGATCTCGGCGCGGTCGAAGAAGCTCTGGCCGCCGGAGACCTTGTACGGGATGCCGGCCTTGCGCAGCGCCTGCTCGAAGACGCGCGCCTGGTGGTTGGCGCGGTAGAGGACGGCGACGTCGCGCAACGCGGTGCCGGGTGCGGCGCCTTGCTCCACGGACGCACCCTGCGCGGCCGTCGTGTCGCCGCGCAACGCGTTCGGACCGAGCAGCGACTGCAGGTGCGCGACGGCGCGATCGGCCTCGTGCGCTTCGTCGTCGCATTCGAGCACGCGCACGGGCTCGCCGGCGCCGAGCTCGCTCCAGAGCTTCTTCTCGTAGAGCTTCGGGTTGTTGGCGATCACGGCGTTCGCCGCCGCGAGAATGCTGCCCGTCGAGCGATAGTTCTGCTCGAGGGCGATGACGCGCAGCGACGGGTAGTCGACCGGCAGCCGGCGCAGGTTGTCGACGGTGGCGCCGCGCCAGCCGTAGATGCTCTGGTCGTCGTCGCCCACTGCCGTGAAGAGGCCGCGCGGGCCGGCCAGCAGCTTCATCAGCTCGTACTGCACGCCGTTGGTGTCCTGGTACTCGTCGACCAGCACATAGCGCAACTTGTCGCGCCAGGCGTCGCGCACCTCCGGGTCTCGCGCCAGCAGCCGTGCCGGCAGGACGATGAGGTCGTCGAAATCGACCGCCTGGTAGGCGGCCAGCCGCTCTTCGTAGCGCTGCATGACGCGCACCGCGATCAGCGCATCGTCGGCATTCATGCCCGACGGCAGCGCCGCGCCCGCCGACATCTCCGCCTCGGCGCCGGCGCTGTCGAGGCCGCGGTTCTTCCAGCCGCCGATCGCCCACTGCCAGCGCCGCGCCAGCGCGTTGTCGGTGCTGCCGCCGGCATCCTTCAGGACGCCGAGCACGTCGTCGCTGTCGAGGATGCTGAACTTCGGCTTCAGGCCGACGCGCTCGCCGTCTTCGCGCAGCATGCGCACGCCGAGCGAATGGAAGGTGCTGACCGCCAGCTTGCCCGCGGCGCGGCTGCCGACCAGCGCTTTCGCGCGCTCGCGCATCTCGGCCGCGGCCTTGTTGGTGAAGGTGATCGCGGCGATCTGCGCGGGCGCATAGCCGGCCTCCAGCAGGCGCGCGATCTTGTGGACGATGACGCGCGTCTTGCCCGAGCCGGCGCCGGCGAGCACGAGGCACGGCCCGCCGAGATGGTGGACCGCTTCGAGTTGCGCCTGGTTGAGCGAGGCGGGCGCGCGCTGGGGCTCGTGCTTCAGGAGGGCGCGCCGCAGAGGCAGTGCACGACGGCCGCGAACGGCTTCCTGTGCTCGGCGATCTCGGAGACCCAGCCGAGATCGTGCTGCGCCTCCCGGCCGAGCGCCGGCGGCACGCCGAAGCCGGCGACGTGCGCGTCGATCCGGTCGTCGATCTCGGCACCAACCCGGGCGTTGAACGTCGCGACCAGCCGGCCGAAGAAGCCCGGGTCGCGCTCGATGTAGATCAGGCGCGGCTTGTCGCCGAGCTTGGCGCGGGTGGCCGCCGACTTCACGGCGTCGGCGAACAGGCCGATCCTGTCGACCAGACCGCGCTCCTTGGCCTGGTTGCCCGACCAGACCCGGCCCTGCGCGATGGTGTCGATCTTCTCGGGCGTCGATTTGCGGGCCGTCGCGACGAGGGTCGTGAAGTTGAGGTACGTGTGGTCGATGCTGGACTGGATGATCTGGGCGAGGCGCGGATCGAGCGGCACGCGGGGATCGCCGGCGTTGCGCAGCCACGTGGTGGCGGTGCCGCCCGTGTGCACGCCGATCTTGGCCAGCGTCTGGTCGGCGGTCGGCAACAAGGCGAAGACGCCGATCGAGCCGGTGATGGTGGTCGCGTCGGCGACGATCTCGTCGGACGCCATCGAGATCCAGTAGCCGCCCGACGCCGCCACGTCGCCCATCGAGACGACCACGGGCTTGCCTGCGGCGCGCGTCAGCTCGAGCTCGCGGCGCACGACCTCCGAGCCGAAGCTGCTGCCGCCCGGCGAATTGACGCGCAGGATGACGGCCTTCACGTCCTTGTTGTCCCGCGCCTTCCGGATGAGGTTGGCGGTCGAGAGGCCGCCGATCGTGCCGGCCGGCGCATTGCCGTCGATGATCTCGCCCTCGGCGACGACGACGCCGATCGCATCGCCCGTCAGCTGCGGCCGGACGCGCACGAGGTAGTCGTCGAACGACACCTGGCGGAACGTCTTCTCCTCGTCGTCGGAGGCGCCGCGCTGGATCATCATCGTGCGCAGCTCGTCGCGGGTCTTGAGACCATCGACAAGCTTCTCGGCGACCGCGAATTTCGCGAAATCGCCGCCCGCCGCGGCGATTCGCGCGGGCGCGTCGTCGATGCCCTGCGCGATCGAGCCGGGCGGCAGCTTGCGGCGCGCCTCGACATCGTCGGTATAGGTCTTCCAGAGCGAGCCGTTCAGCGCGGTCTCGGCCTCGGTCGCGGCGGGCGACGGCCCGTTCGAGATGTAGGGCTCGCCGAAGCTCTTGTAGGTGCCGACGCGGATCAGGTTGACGGTGATGCCGACCTTGTCGAGCGCGTCCTTGTAGTAGTTCCGCAGGCTGCCGAAGCCGTCGATGATGACGCTGCCGAACGGGTGCAGGTAGACCTCGTCGGCGTGGGCGGCCAGGTAGTACTGGCGCTGGTCGTAAGACGAGCCCCAGGCGACGACCTTCTTGCCGCTGGCGCGGAAGCGGTCGATGGCCGAGGCCATCTCGCGCAGCGTCGCGAAACCGGTCGGCTGGAGCTCGTCGAGCACCAGGACGAGGCTGCTGATCTTCGAATCGGCCGCTGCCGTGTCGATCACGGAGACGACGTCGCGCAGCTGGATCTTCTGCACGCCGTCGCCGCGCACCTGCTCGAGCGCCGACGAGCGGAGGTTGCCCGTCTTCTGCTCGCCGATCGCGCCGTCGAGGTTGAGGACCAGCGCCGTCTTCTCGGACAGCACCGGCGGCCCGCTCTTGAGCAGGGCGACGACCACGATCACCACCACGAGCAGGAAGACGAGGTTGACGACGACCCGCCGGCTCGCGTCGACGGCACGCCAGACACCGCGGAAGAAACGGCGCATCGGGCCCGGGTTGGACGCTGACATCGAGACTCCAGGAAAGCAGAAGGCGCATAGCTTAAGCGACCGGCATGCCGCGCCCGTGGCCCGTTCGCCATACTCGCTCGCCGTGCAGGCCTTCCGACTCGGGCAACATCGCGTCATGACCGATCTTTCGCTGGCACGCCACATCGCCGCGGTCCTCGCCGACGGCGCCGCCGACATCGACCCGGCCGAGACCGCCGAGTGGTGCGAGGCGCTCGACGCGCTGGTCGCCGCCCACGGCCCGGACCGGGCCCGCTTCCTGTTCGACGCCCTGCTCGCGCACGCGCGCCGCCGCGGCCTGCGCTGGCTGCCGCCGATGACGACGCCCTACGTCAACTCGATCGCACTCGAGGCCCAGCCGCCCTTTCCGGGCGATCTGGCGATGGAGCAGCGGCTGGCCGCGCTGATGCGATGGAACGCGCTGGCGATGGTGATGCGCGCGAACCGCGTCGAGACCGGCGGCTCGGCCGAGCTCGGCGGCCATATCGCCAGCTATGCGTCGGCGGCCGACTTGTTCGAGGTCGGCTTCAACCATTTCTTCCGCGCCCGCGACGCGGAACAGCTCGGTGACCTCGTCTTCTTCCAGCCCCATTCGGCGCCCGGCGTGTACGCGCGCGCGTTCCTCGAAGACCGCCTGACCGCCGACGATCTGGCCCACTACCGCCAGGAGCTGGTCGCGCCGTCGCACGGTGCGCGCGGCCTGACGTCGTATCCGCATCCGCAGCTGATGCCCGACTTCTGGCAGTTCCCGACCGGCTCGATGGGCATCGGCCCGATCAACGCCATCTACCAGGCGCGGTTCATGCGCTACCTGCAGCACCGAGGACTCCTGCCCGGCACCCATCCTCACCCCGGCGCTCTGCCGCAGGCGGGAGAGGGAGCTAGTCAGCGGCGTGTCTGGGGCTTCTTCGGGGACGGCGAGATGGACGAGCCCGAGTCGATCGCCGCGCTCTCGCTCGCCGCCCGCGAGCAGCTCGACAACTGCACCTTCGTCATCAACTGCAACCTGCAGCGGCTCGACGGCCCGGTGCGCGGCAACGGCCGCATCGTCGACGAGCTCGAGTCGCAGTTCGCCGGCGCCGGCTGGCACGTCGTCAAATGCCTGTGGAGCTCCGACTGGGACGTGCTCTTCGCGCGCGACCACGGCCATGCGCTGATGCGCGCCTTCGCGCACACCGTCGACGGCCAGTTCCAGACGCTGTCGGCGAAGGACGGCGCCTTCAACCGCGAGGTCTTCTTCGGCCAGAACGAGGAGCTGAAGGCGCTCGTCGCCGATCTCCGCGACGAGGACATCGATCGCCTTCGCCGCGGTGGCCACGACGCCGTCAAGATCCACGCCGCGTTCGCCGCCGCCGTCGCCCACACCGGCCAGCCGACCGTCGTGCTCGCCAAGACCATGAAGGGCTACGGCATGGGCGAGGCGGCCCAGGGCCGCATGACGACGCACCAGGCGAAGAAGCTCGACAGCGCCGGCCTGCTCGCCTTTCGCGACCGCTTCGCGCTGCCGATGAGCGACGCCGACACGCAGTCGCTCGCCTTCTACAAGCCGGCCGACGACAGCGCCGAGCTCAAGTACCTGCGCAGCCGCCGCGAGGCGCTCGGCGGCTGGCTGCCGGTGCGGCGCAGCGACTGCGAGCCGCTCTCCGTGCCGCCGCTCGAGACCACGTCGGCGTTCGCGCTGCATGCCGACGGCAAGGAGATGAGCACGACGATGGCCTTCGTGCGCCTGCTCGCCAATCTGCTGAAGGACCCGGCGCTCGGGCCGCGCGTCGTGCCGATCGTGGCCGACGAAGCACGCACCTTCGGCATGGCCAGCCTGTTCCGGCAGATCGGCATCTACGCGCCGCTCGGCCAGCTCTACCAGCCGGAAGACTCCGGCTCGATGCTCTCGTACCGCGAGGACAAGACCGGCCAGATCCTCGAGGAAGGCATCACCGAGGCCGGCGCGCTCTCGTCGTGGACGGCGGCGGCCACGTCCTACTCCACGCACGGCCTGGCGATGCTGCCGTTCTACATCTACTACTCGATGTTCGGCTTCCAGCGCGTCGGCGACCTGATCTGGGCCGCCGCCGACCAGCGCGCCCGCGGCTTCCTGATCGGCGCGACGGCGGGGCGCACCACGCTCGGCGGCGAAGGCCTGCAGCACCAGGACGGCACCAGCCATCTCATCGCCGCGACCGTGCCGAACTGCAAGGCCTACGACCCGGCGACCGCTGGCGAGCTCGCCGTGATCGTCGACCGCGGCATGCGCGAGATGCTCGAGGAGCAGCGCGACGTCTTCTACTACGTGACGGCGATGAACGAGAACATCGCCCAGCCGTCGTTGCCTGACGAGGTCCACGACGACGTGCTGCGCGGCATGTACCGCTTCCGCACCGCGCCGAGCGACTCGGGCCGGCGCGTGCAGCTGCTGGCCTCCGGCGCGATGCTCGGCGAGGCGATCAAGGCGGCGGCGATTCTCGAGGCCGACCACGGTGTCGCCGCCGACCTGTGGAGCGTCACCAGCTTCAGCGAGCTGGCGCGCGCCGGCGTCGCCGCCGAGACGGCGTGGCGGCATGGTGAGACGACGGTCGTGCGCAGCCACCTCGGCGAACTGCTCGGGCCGACCCGCGGGCCGATCGTCATCGCCAGCGATTACGTGCGCGCCGTGCCCGAGCAGATTCGCGCCTTCCTGCCGCCGGGCCGGCGCTGCGTCACGCTCGGCACCGACGGTTTCGGCCGCAGCGACACGCGCGCGGCCCTGCGGGCGCACTTCGAGGTCGACGCGGCGGCGATCGCGAACGCCGCGCTGAAGGCGCTGGGCTAGCGGCGGCCGCTCAGAGCTGGAACGCGAGCCACAGCAGCAAGCCCTCGAAAAGATCTCGGAACAGCCCTGCCGGTTGCGGCTCGAAGCGCACCGCGCTGGCGCGCTCCTGCTCGATCCAGGCGGCGAAGCGGCGCACGTCGGTGGGCTCGTAGAAGGCCACCATGAGCTCGTAGTTGAGGAACAGGCTGCGCAGATCGAGGTTGGCCGAGCCGGCGAGCGCGAGCTGGTCGTCGATGACGATGCCCTTGGCGTGCACCATCCACGGCACGAACCAGACGCGCGCGCCGGCGTTGGCGAGATCGCGCAGCGGCCGGCGTCTCGCCACGTCGGCGAGCGCATGGTTGGAGCGCGCCGGCATCACCAGATCGACGACCACGCCGCGCCGCGCCGCCAGCGAGAGGGCGGTCAGCAAGTTGCCGTCGGGAACGAAGTACGGCGTGATCGCGAGGATCCGGCGCCGGGCGATGAAGCAGCCGGAGACGACCAGCGACTGCACGGTGTCGTCGACCTGATCGGGGCCGCTGGGCACGAGCTGCGCGAGGGACGCCTCTTCGACGACGACGTCGTTCGTCGACGGCACGCAGGTTTCCGGCGCCGACGAGCGGGTCGCATAGGCCCAGTCCTTCTCGAACTGCTCGCAGGCACGCAGGACGAGCGGGCCATGCAGGTCGAACGTGAGGTCGTGCCAGACGTCCTGCACGCGCGCCCTGCCGCGATGTCGGTCCGGGTCGCCCTCGAAGTATTCCGCCGCGAAATTGCGGCCGCCGCACCACAGCCGATGGGTGTCGGCGACGACCATCTTGCGGTGGTTGCGCAGGTTGGCGCGGCCGCGCAGGATCGAGATGAACGGGGGCACGAACTTGACGACCTCGATGCCCGACGCGCGCAGGCGCTTGATGTCGAGCCTGCCACCGAGCCAGGCGCCGATGCCGTCGATGAGCAGCCGCACGCGCACGCCCTGCTCCGCCCTGGCGCGCAGCGCAGCGCCGATCCTGTCGCCGAGAGCGTCGCGACCCAGGATGAACGTGCAGACGTCGAGCGTGGTCGTCGCGCTGTCGATGACCTCGAGCACGGCGCGCAGCGCATCGGCGCCGTCGGCGTGGACCTGCAGCGCCTCGTACGGCGCGGCCGGCGCGAGCCCCATCGAGCGGCCGAGCCGGCGCGCCCACATCGAGGCGGCTTCGTCGGCATCGGCCGGCGGCCCGAGCGGCGGCGCCGGCAGCGGGTCGTCGCGCATGCGCAGCTTGCGGCTGCCGAACATCAGGTAGACCGGGATCGCGATGTACGGCACCAGCGCCAGGGCGACGACCCAGGCGATCGCCGCCGAGGGATCGCGGCGCTGCGGCAACGCGCGCGAGGCGCCGACGTAGACGATCAGCCCGAAGGCCACGACCATTCCGTGCAGGGTCAGCGCATGGCGAAGGATGAAGTCGACGACCATCGCGTCCGGGTCCCTCGAGGCAACAAAAAACCCGCCGGGCCTCGACCGGGCGGGTTCGGCACGGCGCCGGAGCGATTCACCGTGTCAGTGTCTCACTCCGCATCGCCGATCGGGCAGGCCGCCTACTGCTTGCGGTACTTGCGCAACGCCGCGAGCTGCGCCGCGAGCGAGACCAGCTCGTTCTGCGCCTTGGCCAGGTCCATGTCGTTGTTGGCGTTCTTCAGCGCCTCTTCGGCGGCGGCCTTGGCTTCGTTGGCCTTGGCCTCGTCGAGGTCCTTGCCGCGGATCGCCGTGTCGGCGAGCACCGTCACCGAGCCGGGCTGGATCTCGAGGATGCCGCCGGCGACGAAGACGAACTCTTCCTCGTCGTTGTCGGCACGCACGATCCGCACGGCGCCCGGCTTGATGCGCGTGATCAGCGGGGTGTGGCGCGGATAGATGCCGAGCTCGCCCATCTCGCCGGGGAGCGCGACGAACTTCGCCTCGCCCGAAAAAATCTGCTCTTCGGCGGAGACGACGTGGACTTGCAGCGTGGCCATGTTCAGTCTGCTTCGCTCAATTGATCGTCTTGGCCTTCTCGAAGGCCTCGTCGATCGTTCCGACCATGTAGAAGGCCTGCTCCGGCAGCGAATCGCACTCGCCGCTGACGATCATCTTGAAGCCGCGGATGGTTTCCTTCAGCGGCACGTACTTGCCAGGCGAGCCGGTGAAGACCTCGGCGACGTGGAACGGCTGCGACAGGAAGCGCTGGATCTTGCGGGCGCGGGCCACGGCCAGCTTGTCTTCCGGCGCCAGCTCGTCCATGCCGAGAATGGCGATGATGTCGCGCAGCTCCTTGTAGCGCTGGAGCGTGCCCTGCACGGCGCGGGCCGTGTCGTAGTGCTCCTGGCCGACGACGTGCGGGTCGAGCTGTCGGCTGGTGGAGTCGAGCGGATCGACCGCAGGGTAGATGCCGAGCGAGGCGATGTCGCGCGAGAGCACCACCGTCGAGTCGAGGTGAGCGAAGGTGGTGGCGGGCGAGGGGTCGGTCAGGTCGTCCGCAGGAACGTACACGGCCTGGATCGAGGTGATCGAGCCGACCTTGGTCGACGTGATGCGCTCCTGCAGGCGGCCCATCTCCTCGGCCAGCGTCGGCTGGTAGCCCACCGCCGACGGCATCCGGCCGAGCAGCGCCGAGACTTCGGTGCCGGCGAGCGTGTAGCGGTAGATGTTGTCGACGAAGAAGAGCACGTCCTTGCCTTCGTCGCGGAACGACTCGGCGATCGTCAGGCCGGTCAGCGCGACGCGCAGGCGGTTGCCCGGCGGCTCGTTCATCT
>CAZZVH010000100.1:4323-9988 GCA_964657365.1 uncultured Burkholderiaceae bacterium | reverse complement strand
AAGCCGATCCTGGCATTGGGCGGCAGCGTCGTCGATGCGGCCAAGCTGCCGGCGTCCCTGCCGGACGGCAGCGTCGATGCCGGCCTCGTGATGGCCGGTGACGGCGCCGATGCTGCGGTCGCCGATTTCATCGCCGCACTCGGCAAGCACCGCGTCTACGAACGCGAGACCGATCCGCCGGCGATCTGACCACCATCGTTACGCACCCATCCTCTCCAATCAAGGAAATTTCATGTCCGACATCGCTACCCTCTCCGATCTCTACGTCGACGAACTCAAGGACCTGTGGTCGGCCAACGACCAGATGGCCAGGGTCCTGAAGAAAATCGCCCCGAAGGCCACCAACCCGAAGCTCAAGCAGATGCTGCAGGACTCTCAGGAAGGCATCGCCGGCCACACCGACCTCTTGAAGGCACTCATTGCCAACCAGGACGAGAAGGTGTCCAAGGAGCACTGCAAAGGCATGGAAGGGCTGGTCAACGAAGCCGTCAAGCACACCATCGACGACGCACCTGACAAAGGCCCGCTCCTGGACGCGGCGATCATCGCCCAGTACCAGCGCATGACGCACTACGGCATCACCGGCTTCGGCACGGCGGCGTCGTTCTCGAAGGCGCTGAAGCTGTCCGACGACAACAAGCAACTCAAGGCGGCCGTCAAGGACATGCACAGCGCCGACGCGTTGATGAGCGAGCTTGCCGAGGCCGCCGTCAACGCCGACGCGGCCGACGAATAAGCCTCCGCGGCAGTTGGAAAGGGCGCCGGCTCGGCGCCCTTTTTTTTGTCCGTGTCGGTTCGTTCCACAAGATGACCTCGAACGGCGCTTCCCATCGCTCGGGCCGTGCTAGATTTCCGTCATGACCCGTCACCTGGACGCAGCGTTCCATCATGCCGGGCATGCGGTCACTGCCCATCTGTCCCGCTTCCATTGCCTGGCGCTGCCCCTTCGGACCGACGTCTTCGGCACCGGTGAGGTGACGGCGGCCCTCAGCAGGCGAAAGCTCATGGCTGCGGCCAAGGAAGCATCGGCGCAATCCCGCACCGATCCCGACGTCGTGACCAGCATCGTCGTCATCCTGTGCGCGGGTCTGGCCAGCGAAGAGCTCGCATCGGAGCATGGCTTCCAGGTGACGCCGGACCCCGGGCGCTCGAAGGGCGACTTCCAGGTGGCGCGGGACGAGCTGGAGCTGGCCGGCATGGCCGACGCGGTTCCGCTCTACTGCGAGCGCGCGACGGCGTTGCTGCGGGAGCACTGGGCCCATGTCGAAACCGTCGCGGAAATGCTCGCGATGCACGGCGAGCTGTCGCCCGACGACATCGCCGCGATCATCGACGACCCCGACTCGGCGTTGCAGGCGGACGGCTAGTCGCCTGCCGGCCGAACTAGGCCTTCAGCGTCTCCAGGCTGGCGGCGACGTCCCGCTTGCCGAGGCGCTTGAGGTTGGCGATGGCCTGGAGATGCGCGGCCCGCGGGCGGATCGCACCTTCCTCCCAGTTGTAGACCGATTGCGCGGAAGCGCCCAGCAGCAAGCCGCAATCCGCGGCCGACAGGCCCAGCCTCTTGCGCTGCGATGCGAGCCCTTTGGCGCTGAATCGTTGCAGGCCCGGCGCATTCGCGTCGATTTCCACATCCGTGGAATTCCCGGTTTTGCCACTGGTCCTGGCCAGCCGCTTCACTTGCTGCTCGAGCGCCTGGACGCGACGCTTCAACGCGGCGATCTCGGAACGAAAGACGCCGGTCGACTTCTTCAGGCTGGCCATCTCGCCGCGCATCTCCTTGCGGGAGACGCGGGAGATCTCGGTCTTGAGGATACTTGCGATATTAGGCATGACGGCGATTGTGACGTGATGTTGGAACCGCTCGCTGCGCCGATCCGAGGAGCAGGTATGAAATCACAAATTGCCGCATCGACCATGCTCGTCGCGGGCCTGGTCTGCGCGCTGGCGTCGACGGCTTGCGCCACCACGGCATCGGCCCCGGCCGCGAGCGGCGCGCGCGCCCCGAAACGCGGCACCGTCAACGACGATGCGATGACCGTCCAGGACTGCCGCGACCGCCTGGCGTCGCCCAAGGCGTCCCGGCCCAAAGACGACGACCCGAACGTCGACCTCGATGCCGTGTGCAGGAACATCCTCGATTCGATCCAGCCGAAACCGCCCGCGAAGAAGCCGGTGTCCTGATCCTCGCATCGGCGGCCGCGGCTACGTGCCGCAACGCACAGACCGGTGGCGGGCGTCGCGGAACAGTGCGGGCATGGCACACACCACGCACAGCGGACGCATCACCGGACCGGTTCACTACATGGGCGCGGGCGGCGGCGATGCCGTGATTCCGCTGGGGCCATGCCTGGTCGAGCAGGTCGATGGCCGATCGGTCGATGTGTTCTGGGGTGACAGCGGCGACGAGACGGCCGCCCTGAGCTTCGAAGCGCTCGAGGCGGCCGAGGATTGCGGCCATCTCGTGGTGCTCGACTGACGCAGGCCCACGCCCCCGGGACACTGACGCAGGCGCTCGCGCCCGAACGCCGATGTCGACCACGGCGATGTCGCTGTGTCAGGCGCATCTAGGCCGCTTCATGCTCTTCTTCGGCCTGATCAGCGCGCTCTTCGACATCGCGGCCTTCGCCGTGATGTGGTGCGTGTTCGACGCGAGCACGATCGATCCGGACGCCCAGGCTGCCGTTCATGCAGAGCCGCGCGTCGGCCTCGCTCACGGTGATGACGATCGCGATCCTGCTCACGCACTGCGTGCTGACGACGCTCATGAAGCGGACCCACATCCGTCGATTCGGCTGGCAATCGTCGGGTTGCGGCAAAAACATCGCAAACACAAAGAATGTATACTGTATGCTATCGATCATGCCAGCCATTCGTTTTCACGACCGCGGGGAAGTCTTCACCGGCGAGGTCAAGGACAACACCAACCTGGTCGTGCGGGCCGGCATCAAGCAATTCCCCTATCCCCACCTGCGCTACGGATGCGGCATGGGCAAGTGCGCGAAGTGCGCCTGCCGGGTCCTGGCCGGCGGCGAGCATCTCCCGGCCGCCAACTGGAAGGAAAAGAAGCAGCTCGGCGAGTTGCTCGACGAGGGCTACCGTCTGATGTGCCAGCTCTGGATCCAGCACGACATCGAGCTCGTGCAGGACGACCGTGCGCTCGAGCGGAATGCCGCGCCATGAGCGGCGCCGCCACGCCCGCCTTCGTCATCCTGACCGGAAAGCCGGGCCTCTTCAGGACCGAGCCGAATCCGGATCTGCGGCCGGTCGAGTGCTACGACTACGTGTTCTTCGGCCGCACCCGGGCCCGTTTCGTCATCGCCGAGCTCGAGCGCGAGACGAGGATCGTCGTCGTCGACGAGGCTCTGCCGCCGACCGTCAACCGCCTGCCTTCCAAGTTGCTCAAGCGGTACCCGTCGGTCGCGGAGGCGCGTCGCGATCTCGAGCACCTGGTCAAGCCGGAGAGCCCCGGCGCCGCCTTGAAGCGGGTGATGGAATGAGCGCGGAGGAGAGCCCATGCCGCTGATCACGTTCATCACGAACGGCGCGAAGGTCGTCAGCGCGCCGGACAACAGCAACCTGCTGCGCGTCTCGCTGCGCGAGCGTGGCGGCATCCCGTTCAAATGTGGCGGCGGCCTGTGCGGCACCTGCCGCTGCCGGATCGAATCGGGCCTCGAGCACACCGACGCCGTCAAGCCGAAGGAACGCAAGCACCTCAGCGACGACGACCTGGCGGCCGGCTACCGCATGGCCTGCCAGACCTTCGTCAACGGCGATGTCAGCGTGTCCTGGGAACCCCGGCCGCTGCGCGCGCCGGCGCCGGCGACAGCGGACGCTTCCGGCCCGCCGGAAGAACCGCCGCCCGCCGCCCCGGCCCGGCAATGAACTCGGCCGTCGCCGGGCGAACCTGGCGCTCGCCGGCGCCCTGCGAGACGGCATTCGGAACGGCCTGGGCGGCGTTGTAGACATGCCTCGCCGCGAGCAGGCCGGCCAGCTCCGCATCGCCGGCGATGACCGCGCGCACGATCGCCGCGTGCTCTTCCCAGTTCTCCCTGGCGCGCTTGCGGCCGTGCGGCGCGAAGATCGGCGCCGTCCGTTCGCGCAGCGAGCGCACCATGTCGCGCAGCACCGAGTTGGCGGCCATCCCGGCGAGCGCCTCGTGGAAGTCGACGTTGTCGGCCTGCAGCTGTTTCGGGTCGGCGCCCTCGGCGATCGCCGCGCCTTGCGAGACGATGAGCTCGAGCTTCGCAATGAGCTCGGGGTCGTGCCGTCTCGCCGCGAGCTTCGCGTTGAGCGCTTCCAGCGTCGCGCGCACCTCGACCAGCTCCTGGACATGCTCTGCGGAGTAGGTCGTGACCGACGCGCCGCGCCGCGGCTCGATGGTGACGACGCCGTCGGCGGCCAGCACGCGCAGGGCCTCGCGAACCGGCACCCGCGACACCCCGAGCTCGTCGGCCAGGCGCGCCTCCACCAGCCGCTCTCCAGGCACCAGCTCGCCATCCAGGATGCGTTCGCGGATCGCCTTGGCGATCAGCGTGGTGAGTGGCGCGTGGGTGGAACCGAGTTTTTTCAGCATGCGCCGGGATCTTAGCGATCCTGCCGTTCACAACCGTTGAACAAAGTATACAGTATCCATTCGACGGGTGGATTCGCTCGTCCCCGCAGCCCTCAAGGAACCGCCATGACCCAGTTGATGAATCAAGACCAGCTCCGAGACGCGCTCGAGAACGCGATCAAGGGCAAGAGCGCGAACAAGTCGCCCTTCAGCGTGGCGTGGGCCAGCGGCAAGCTGAGCCGCGCGCACCTCGCGCGCTGGGCCGAGAACCACTACCACTACGTCGGCCCGTTCGCCGACTACCTCGCCTACATCTATGCCCGCACGCTGGACAACGGCCAGTTCACCGAAGCCAAGGATTTCCTGCTCTCCAACATGTACGAGGAAGAGATCGGCGGCGATCGCCACACCGATCTGCTGATCCGCTTCGCCGAAGCCTGCGGCACGACCCGCGAGCGGGTCGTCAACCCCGACAACATGTCGCCCACCACGCGCGGCCTGCAGAGCTGGTGCTATGCGGTGGCGATGCGCGAAGACCCGGTGGTGGCGGTGGCCGGCCTCGTCGTCGGGCTCGAGTCGCAGGTGCCCTCGATCTACCGCCGGCAGACACCCACGCTGCGCGACAAGTACGGCTTCAACGACGAAGAGCTCGAGTTCTTCGACCTGCACATCGTCTCCGACGAGATCCACGGCGAGCGCGGCTACCAGATCGTGCTGCAGCATGCCAACACGGTCGAGCTGCAGCAGCGCTGCCTGAAGATCTGCGAGATCGGCGCCGAGATGCGGCTGCTCTACACGACGGCGCTGTACCACGACTACGTGGCCGGCGATATCCCGCTGGCCGAGCTGATGCCCGTCGCGCAGCCGGCCCCTGCCGATCGCGAGCTGGTCCAGGCCTGACCGGATCGCCGAGCCTCCGATGTCGACCAGCGCAGCCCCCACGGTGTCCGTGGAAGAGTTCAGGAACCACATCGGTGGCGAGTGGTGCGCCAGCGTCACCGGCAGGACGTTCGACAACACGAACCCTGCCGACACGCGCGAGCTGGTCGGCCGTTTCCAGGCCTCCTCGGCGGATGATGCGCAAGCCGCCGTCGACGCGGCGGCATCGGCGTT
>CAZZVH010000100.1:0-4313 GCA_964657365.1 uncultured Burkholderiaceae bacterium | reverse complement strand
GTTCGCGCGAGACGATCGAGGGCGTCGCCGCGACCCGCTCGCGCCTTCTCGTCGCGATCTACCGCAACGTTCGCGGCAGCGCCGTGTCGTTCCGCTTCGATGGCGCCGCCTGGCGGGCGACGCCGATGACGAAGCGGGCGAAGGTGCTCCTCGCCGCCGCCGACCACATCGAGGCCAACGCCGATCGCCTGGCCCTCGAGTTGACGTGCGAGGAAGGCAAGCAGCTGGCTCTGGCGAAGGACGAGTTCCTGCGCTCGGCGCAGACCTTGCGCTTCTACGCGATCGAAGGCCAGTCGTTCACTGGCGAGACCTATCCGAACGACGACCCCGACATGGTCGTCTACAGCCAGCGCGAGCCACTCGGTGTCGTCACCGTGATCTCGCCGTGGAACTTCCCGGTATCGATTCCCGCGCGCAAGATCGCGCCGGCGCTGATCACGGGCAACACGGTCGTCTTCAAGCCGTCGTCGGACGCGCCGTTGAGCGGCTACCGCCTGGCCGAGGCGCTGGTGCTGAACGGCCTGCCGAAGGGCGTGCTCAACTTCATCACGGGCCATGCGTCGGAGGTCGGCCCGAAGCTCATTGGCTCGCCGTCGGTGCGCGCGATCTCGTTCACCGGCTCGACCCGTGCCGGCGAGCAGATCCATCGCTCGGTGGCCCTGACCACGCGCACGCAGATGGAGCTGGGCGGCAAGAACCCGCTGATCGTGATGGACGACGCCGATCTCGACCAGGCGGTCGACCTCGCCATCAAGGGCGGCCTGTCGCTGAGCGGGCAGGCGTGCACCGGCACCAGCCGCATCCTCGTGATGAAGCAGGTGAGGGCGGCCTTCACCGACAAGCTCCTGGCGCGCGTGCGGGCATTGAAGATCGGGCGCGGCATCGACAAGGGCACCGACATCGGCCCGCTGGCGACGGCCGCCCAGCTCGACAGCGTGCTGTCGTACGTGGCGATCGGCAAGGCCGAGGCGACCCACCTCGTCGGCGGCGACCGCCAGGTCGAGGGCGATCTGAAACACGGCTATTTCGTGTCACCGGCGGTCTTCACCGACGTGACACAGGGCATGCGCATCGCCCAGGAAGAAATCTTCGGGCCGGTGCTCGCGATCATCGAGGTCGACAGCTACGCCGACGCGATCGCCAAGGCGAACGACACGCCCTACGGCCTGTCGGCGGCGATCGTCACCCGCGATCCGCGCCACATGCACCGCTTCGCGCACGACATCGAGGCCGGCACGGTGAAGATCAATCGCACCACCACCGGCAACCTGATCAACGCACCGTTCGGCGGGCTCAAGCACTCCAGCACCAGCACCTTTCGCGAGTCGGGCCGCGCCGGTCTCGAGTTCTACACGCAGATCAAGACCGTCTACAGAGGCTGCTGACGCACTCCGCTCAGCCATGGCCGCCGACAGGGAAACGCATTGAAGAAGACCATCGCCCTCGAGCTCCGCGAAGCGCGCCACATGGTGGCGGCGGCGATCGCCAAGGCAGAACAGATCGGCGTGCTCGAGTCGGTCTGCATCGTCGATGCCGGCGGCCACCCGATCCTCCTCGAGCGCATGGACGGCGCGCGCATCACCGGGCCGCAGATCGCCTGGAACAAGGCCTTCACGGCGAGCGGGCACAAGCGGTCGACGCATCTCTTCAACACCGCGCCGAGCGGGCCCGCCCTGCCCGGAAACGAAGCCTTCGGCATCCAGTGGAGTTTCGAAGGGAAGTTCGCCGTGTTCGTCGGCGGATATCCGGTCGTCGTCGATGGCGAGGTCGTGGGCGGCGTCGGTCTGAGCGGCGGCAACGGCGAACAGGACACCGCCTGCGGTGTCGCCGCGCTGGCGGCGCTGGGCGAGTTGCTCGGGCCGCAAGGCTTCGAGGTCCTGGTCCAGGCCGACATCAAGAAGTAGCAGGCCGGGCCCATGGACTTTCGCGTCGAGGTGCTGGAAACGGGGCAGGTCTTCGATGCCCGGCCCGACGAGTCCGTCCTCGACGCCGCGGCGCGGCAGGGCGTCGGCCTGCGCCACGAGTGCACCTTCGGCACCTGCGGCACCTGCCGCGTCAGGCTCGTCGAAGGCACCGTGGGCTACGACGAGCCGCCGATGGCCCTGAGCGACGAGGAGAGGGCGCAGGGTCACGCCCTGGTCTGCCAGGCCCATGCCACCGGCCATCTGATCATCAGCTGCGCGCGCGTCCTGGAGACCGTCGCGGAGCCGGCGAGGCACACCGCCGTCGTCCGGACGATCCGGGCCTGGACGCGCGACGTCACGCACCTGAGCCTGGAGATTACGGGCCACGCCGCGCCGGCCTACCGGCCCGGGCAATACATGAACGTGCATCTGGCCGACGGAACGCAGCGGAGCTTCTCGATGGCGTCCGTCCCCGGCGGCGCGGTTGTGGATTTCCACGTGCGTCGGATCGAGGGCGGCCGCTTCACCGCCGAGCTGCTGCAGACGATGCGCCAGGGCGACGCCGTCGAGATCGAATTTCCGCTGGGTGGGTTCGGCCTGCACAAGTCGGACTACCGGCCGCTGCTGCTGGTGGCGACGGGCACCGGCATCGCGCCTATCAAGAGCATGCTGGAATCGCTCCTCGACGACGAGGAATGCCCTCCCGTGTCGCTCTACTGGGGCATGCGGACGGAAGCCGATCTCTATCTCGACGAGCTGTTCCGGTCGTGGGCGAGCCGGCTGTACGAGTTCCGCTACGAGCCCGTCCTCTCGCGCCCCGGCGCACGCTGGCCCGGCCGGCGCGGCCACGTGCAGGACGCGGTGCTGGCGGACTTCCCCGATCTGTCGGAGCACGGCATCTACCTGTGCGGGTCGCCGACGATGATCGCCGACGCGAAGTCGCGCTTCCTGCTCCAGGGTGCCGATGTCGACCACCTTCACGTCGACGCGTTCACGTTCCAGAACGCCCGGTGAGCCGCACCGCGCCGCCGCCCGGATCCAGCCTCTTCCCCTAGCAACGCAACCGGAGTTCCCGATGAACCATTTCAGCAGGCTGGCGGTCGCCGCCTTCGCCATGTTGTCCGTCGCCACGGCGTCGGCGCAAAGCTATCCCGACAAGCCCGTCCGCGTGATCGTGACGACGGTGCCCGGGCCGCTCGACGCCTTCGCCCGCGTCGTCATGCAGCAGATCGAGAAGCGCCTCAAGCAGACCTTCATCATCGACAACCGGGCCGGCGCCGGCGGCAACCTGGGCGCCGACATGGTCGCCAAGGCACCGGCCGATGGCTACACGCTGCTGTTCGCGCTCGACACCACCTTCACGGTGAACCCCGCGGTGTATCGGAAGATGCCGTTCGACGTGGCGAAAGACTTCGCCGTCATCTCGGTGCCGGTCACCTACAGCCAGGTGCTGGCCGTCAACCCGAACGTCAAGGCCACCACCGTGGCCGAGTTCGTCAAGCTCGCCAAGACCAGCCACCTGAGCTATGCCTCCGGTGGCAACGGCTCGCCGAGCCACCTGTCGATGGCCTCGTTCATGGCCACCGCCGGCATCGAGATGACGCACGTTCCCTACAAGGGCACGGGCGCCTCGGTCATCGACGTGATGGCCGGCCAGGTCGACTCGGTGTTCGCGGTCGGCAGCGGCATCCTCCCGCAGGCCAAGGCCGGCAAGCTGCGGGCACTGGCGATGTCGGGCCAGCAGCGCTCGGCGGCCGCCCCCGACTTGCCGACGATCGCCGAAAGCGGCTATCCCGACTACAACGCCAGCTTCGCGTACGTCCTCGCCGCGCCGGCCGGCACGCCGCCGGAGATCGTGCAGCTGCTCGCGCGCGAGGTCGCGCTCGCCATGGACACGCCCGAGGTCCGCGAGCTCGATCGCCAGGCCGACTACGCGCCGACCAAGCTGAACCAGGCGCAGTCCGACGCCTGGCTCGCCGACATGCGAAAGCACTGGACGGACGTCGTCCGCAAGGGCTCGATCACGATCGACTGACGCCACCGGTCGAGCCGCCGTGCGCCACATCAGCGACGCGTTGGTCGACGAGCTGATCACCCCCGCCCTCGCGCAGGAGGTTCTCCTGCGGGCGTTCAGGAGCTTCGGGGAAGGGCGCGCGACGATGCAGGAGCGCATCCGCACCGAGTCGGGCGGCGTCAAGCTCTCGACCCTGGGCGCGGTGCTGCCCGAGCTCGGATTAGTCGGCGCCAAGGTCTATACGACGATCGCCGGGCAGTTCTCGTTCGTGATCCTCCTCTTCGATGCGCGCGACGGCCGGCCGCTCGCGTCGCTCGATGCCGCTGCCATCACGCGGCTGCGCACGGCCGCCACCTCGGTGATCGCGAGCAGGTACCTCGCGCGGCCGGGCGCGA
>CAZZVH010000099.1:9019-9998 GCA_964657365.1 uncultured Burkholderiaceae bacterium | reverse complement strand
TTCCTGATGTGCATCACGCTCGGCTACCCCGACAAGAAGAGCGAGCGCGAATTGCTAGCCGGCGCCGACCGGCGCGAGGCCGTCGGCAAGCTGGCGGCGGTGATGACGCCGGCCGAGCTGATCGACGCGCAACACGCAGTACAGGCCGTGCACGCCTCCGACGCCCTGCTCGACTACCTGCAGCTGCTGATCCAGGCGACGCGCTCCGGCTCGTGGTTCGTCGAGGGCCTGTCGCCGCGGGCCGGCATCGCTGTGCTGCGCGCCGCGAAGGCGCGGGCATTGCTGGGCGGCCGCGACTACGTCGCGCCCGACGACATCCAGTACGTGCTGCCGCAGACCATCGCGCACCGGCTGATGCCGATCGCCGGCGCCGGCCGCGGCCGCAGCGAGCAGGTGCGGGCGATGGTCGAGGCGATCGCCTTGCCTTGATCGCCAGCCTCAACCCTGCCGCCTTCGTGCGGTCGCGCATCCGCATCTGGTGGTCGCGCCTGCCGCGCACCGACACCCAGACGCTCACGCAGCGCAACGTCTACATCCTGCCGACTCGCCCGGGCTGGATGTTCGCCGTGACGCTCGTCGTGCTGCTGCTCGCCTCGATCAACTACCAGCTCAACCTCGGCTACCTGCTGACCTTCCTGCTCGCGGGCAGCGGCCTCGTCTCGATGCATCTCACGCACGGCACGCTGCGCGGGCTGACCCTGCATCTGCGGCCGGCCGCGCCCGCGTTCGTCGGCGACGCGGCCGTGCTCGACGTGGTCATGACCAGCCCGTCCAGCGCCCGCTTCGGCATCGGCCTGCGCATGCTCGACGCTGCCGAATCGACGCTGGCCTGGACCGATGTGCCTGCCGGAGGCCAGGCGGCCACGCATGTCAGCTTCGTGCCGCTGGTGCGCGGCCGCACGGGGACGCCGACCATGAGCGGCGAGACGCGCTTTCCGCTCGGCCTGTTCCGCGCCTGGACGGTGTGGCGGCCGGCCGC
>CAZZVH010000099.1:0-9009 GCA_964657365.1 uncultured Burkholderiaceae bacterium | reverse complement strand
TCGTTCGTCGCCGCGACGCTGCTCGTCTATCCGAAGCCCGAGGTCGACGCGCCGCCGCTGCCGCCGGCGCGGCCGGTGGCCGGGGGGTCGAACGTCGCGCGCAGCAACGACGGCGGCGAGATCGAAGGCGTGCGTGCCTACCGTCGCGGCGATCCGCTGAAGCTCGTGGCCTGGAAGAAGGCCGCGCAGGCGCTCGAGACCGGCGCCGAGCTCGTCAGCCGCGACACCAGTGTCTCCGCGCGTCGCGAGCTCTGGCTCGAATGGTCGGCGTGCGGCGGACTGCCGACGGAAGAACGCCTCTCCCGCCTGGCCGCCTGGGCGATCGCCGCCGAACGCGCGGGCGCCGACTACGGATTGCGCTTGCCGGGCCTCGAGATCGAGCCGGCCAGGGGTGATGCGCACCGCCGGCGCTGCCTAGAAACGATGGCGCTGTGGCAGCCGTGAACGCCGGCGCCGCGACAGCCGCGCGGGGGCCGACAGGGATCTCCGGAATGATGACATCGCCGGCGGTCCGCTGGCTGCTGCCGCACTGGCCGGGATGGAAACGCCTGCCGCGCGAAACCCGGGACACCTTCTTCCTGCTCGCCGTCATCGCCTGGACGGTGCTGCCCCACGCGTCGCATCTGCCGGCATGGGCGATCGCACTCACGGCGGCGGTGCTGCTGTGGCGCGCGCGCCTGGCGATGACAGGCGGGGCGTTGCCGGGCCGGGCGGTGCTGATCGTGGTCGTTCTCCTGGCCATGGCCGGCACGTACTGGTCGTACCAGACGCTGCTGGGCAAGGAGCCGGGCATCGCCCTCGCCGTCGCGCTGATGGCCCTGAAGACGCTCGAGCTGCGCGCCCGCCGGGATGCCTTCGTCGTGTTCTTCCTCGGCTTCTTCATCGTCCTCACGCACTTCCTGTATTCGCAGTCGCTGCTCGTCGCGGCCGCCATGCTGGTGTCTGTGTGGGGATTGCTCACGGCCCTTGTGCTCGCGCACATGCCGGTCGGCCAGCCGAGCCTCGCCAAGGCCGGCTGGCTCGCCGCCCGCACGGCCCTCTTCGGCGCGCCGTTGATGGCGCTGCTGTTCGTGCTGTTCCCGCGGATCGGCCCCCTCTGGGGCGTACCGCAGGACGGCATCTCGACGACCGGGCTGTCGAACTCGATGCGGATGGGGTCGATGGCCGAGGTGGCCAGGGACGAGGCAGTGGCGATGCGCCTACGCTTCGACGGACCCGTGCCTTCGCCCGGAGAGATGTATTTCCGCGGTCCGGTCCTGACGCGTTTCGATGGCCGCGACTGGACGCCCGTGGGGCTGCCCTACGCGCCGAGCTCGCAGCCAGCGCGGCCGCCGGCGGTGCGCGCGGACACCCCGGTCACGTCCTACGAAGTCACCTTCGAGCCCCTGCACGTCGCATCCTTGCCATTGCTCGAAGCCACCACGTCGCTCGCCCCGATCGATGGCTATCGCGTCGTCCCGCGTGAAGACCTGCAGTGGCTGGCCGATCGACCGATCGAAGAGCGGATCCGCCTCAAAGGCGAAGCCCACACGAGCTTCGTTCTCGGACAGTCGCGGCGCGACGTCGGCGTCTACGAGGCGCTGGAACTTCCACCCGGCTTCAACCCGCGCACGATCGCGTGGTCGCGGGCGCTGCACGCCCAGAACCAGAACGGCGGCACGGCCGGCGCCTTCGCGACATCGGTGCTCCGCTACATCGCGACCGCAGGCTTCGAGTACACGCTGGCGCCGGGCGAATACGGACGCAACAGCGTCGACGAGTTCTGGCTCGATCGCAAGCAAGGATTCTGCGAGCACTTCGCCGCCGCCTTCGTCGTCGTCATGCGCGCAGCGGGGTTCCCGGCCAGGGTCGTGACCGGCTATCAGGGCACCGATATTTCGCCGGACAACGGCTACTACGTGGTGCGCCAGAGCTCGGCGCACGCGTGGGCCGAATACTGGCAAGCCGGCGTCGGCTGGATCAGGGCGGATCCGACGGGTGCCGTCGCGCCCGATCGCATCGGCCGCAGCAGCCGGCTGGTGGCTCCTCCCGGATTCGTCGTCGACGCGATCGATGCCGTGAGCCCGGAACTCATCGCCAATCTGCGGCGCGGCTGGGAATCGGTCAACAACCGCTGGAACCAGTGGGTGCTCAACTATTCGCGCGGGCAGCAGCTCGATGTCCTGAAGAGCATCGGTTTCGAAGCGCCGAGCTGGGAAGATCTCGCGCTGCTCCTGATCGGCGTGCTCAGCACGCTCGCGCTGGCCGGTGCGGCCTGGGCATGGTTCGATCGCCGCCGCGTCGATCCGTGGGTGCATCAGCTCGACCGCATGAAGCGCTCGTTGCGCCAGCTCGGCATCGCCGCCGAGCTGCAGGACACGCCACGCTCGCTCGGCGCGCGCATCCGCCAGCGAACGGGCGCCGCAGGCGAGGCCTTGTCGGCGATGCTCGAGACGCTCGAGTTGCAGCGCTACGGCCGCGACAACGCCAGACGCCCAGATGCCGCACTGACCCGCGCCTTCGCCCTGGAATCGCGGCGCTTGCGGAGCGGGGGATCGCGCTGAACCCGACCGCAAGGGCATCGGTCGCGTCGAAACGATGACGAAGGCGGTCGGATAATCCCGTCATGGCTCGTTTTCATGGTCGTCGCACCCTCCTGATCGGCACGGCCGCGCTGTCCGTGTTGCCGTCGATATCGTCGCTCGCGGCGAGCAAGCGCAAGAAAGCGGCGCCTGCAGTCGCCGACGACGCGGCACCCGACGTGGTCACCTACGGCGCGAGAGACGACGTGATGGCCTACGCCGACGCCGTTGCCGAGCGACGCGGCCTCGACGCCGCCTGGGTGCGCGGCGCCCTCGCCCAGGCGCGCTTCGTCCCGAGCGTGGTGCGCTACATCATGCCGCCGCCGGCCGGCACGGCGAAGAACTGGGCCGCGTATCGGTCGCGTTTCGTCGAGCCGGTGCGCATCAAGGCCGGTGTCGCCTTCTGGCGTGCCAATGCCCAGTGGCTGGCGATGGCCGAAGACCTGTACGGCGTGCCCCCGGAGATCGTCGTCGGCATCGTCGGGGTCGAATCGATCTACGGACGACAGATGGGCAGCTTCCGCATCATCGACGCCCTGTCGACACTCGCCTTCGATTTTCCCGCGGGCCGCAAGGACCGCAGCGATCTCTTCAAGGACGAGCTCGAGAACTGGTTCGTGCTGTGCAAGAGCGAGAGCATCGACCCGCTCGACTGGAAAGGCAGCTACGCCGGCGCGATCGGCATGGCGCAGTTCATGCCGTCGAGCTTCAACAAGTACGCCGTCGACCTGGATGGCGACGGCCACGTCGACCTGCACCACAGCGGCGCCGACGTGATCGGCAGTGTCGCCAACTACCTGGCCGAGTTCGGCTGGAAGCGCGGCGTGCCGGTGCGACTCGATGTGAAGGCGCCGGTCGACAGCGGCGACCGGATGACGCTGCTCGCGCCGGACATCCTGCCGACGTTCACGCCGTACGACATGGCCTCGCACGGCGCGGTTCTCGCGCCGGAAGCTGCCTCTGTGGACAGCCTGCTGGCGCTGATCGAACTTCAGAACGGCGATGCGGCGCCGAGCTATGTCGTCGGGACGAGCAACTTCTACGCGATCACGCGATACAACTGGTCGAGCTATTACGCGATGGCGGTGATCGACTTGGGGAATGCGGTACGGCGAGAGAATTAGGCAAGGCTGTGCGCTAGCGTGCAACTTTTGCGCCTTTGGGTTCATGCAGAAACGGTTTCTCGCACCATTTCGACTGGCGCCAAGCCTTGCTTTGAGCGACCAAAGGTCCAACTGACCGCCAGAGTTCGTTTACTACAGAGTCGGGATCCGGACAAGCGTAAACCTTGCGGATTGCTGCAGGTGCACAGCCTCGCGAAACTGCGATTTCGGTGCTCGCTCTGAGCGAGTGGAACCCCCGGGAAGGCTGATCGCCATCGAGGACTCAACATGAATGCTAGAGCTCGGCAAACGCAGAACGTCAATTCATCGAAATCTCAAGAACTAGACATCGTGGCTTGCCAAGACTTTGCCCGGAGCGCGACACTAGGCGCGATCAAAGAAGGCACTGAATTCCGCGGATTAGAGAGGGCAAGCGTCGTGAACGACACTCGCGGCGTCCTCTCCAAAGCGATGATTCGCAGCGCGGTCGGCGGACTCATGGGTTTGCTGGCGACCGCTGATGAGGCTTTGGTCATGCCCCAAAAGCGGGAGAACGAATCCAGTTAGGCATCCGGCCACCGGCCATGTAACCACTTTAGACATCTGGACCAATCGGGTCTGGATGCTGCAAATGGTATCGCTCGATGGCCTCGACCAAATCGCGAACCTCCTCGGCGAACCTTTCGAGTGTTCCTATCAGGCGCCCGACAAGGACGTCATTCGCGCCTGGACCTCCGCCACCGCCCGGACTATGCCCGTTCGGACTCGCAATCGGAAGAATGCCAGTAGCGCTAGCGACAGCGTGCCCGGCATTTGCCAATTGATGCGTCAGTTCTTTGTAATGGCTTTCATGTCCTGTGCTCATATTTGTCCTCAGTTAAAGAAAACAGGCAATGTCATGGGAAATGACCCGTTGCGCTTCGACATCTGACTTCGCACGACTTCAACACGGTGAACGATCGGTGCTCCGAGTGGAAGCCGATCTCGTAGAGTCGGCATCGTCGCATCAATCAGAGAAATCGCGTCCTCCCAACGACCCTGGTAGGCGACGGAGACAAGGCTGTTCAGCCGGCACAAGAGTGTCTGCGTGTGATCGGGGCCGTATGAACGTGCATATGCCTCTCCCGCCGCCTTGAGTGTGAGCAGCGCGTCAGCATGCTTGCCGATCGCTTGTTGGGCAAGTCCGCGCAGCATCAGAGCTCGAGCCTTGTACACGGGTTCGATTTCGTCAAGATTCACCCGATGGTCGATCGCATCCATCGTCTTGATTGCGGCAAGGCCGTGGCCCTCGCGAATCTCCAGTTCTTCCAATGCAAAATAAGCGGCCGCTATCGATTCGTCAGGAAAGCCTTTGTTGGCCTCGCCACCGATGAGCCGTTTGAGCTGCAAGCCGACAGCATCGGCATCGCTCCACAGACTGTTTGCAGCGAAGATGCGCAGCATCATGATTTTCGCTCCGAGTTGGTACTGGGGCGAGAGGTCATTCTCGGCTTGCGACCTGAAAGCTTGCAAATCTGGCAGTGATTCTGGTCCGCTATCGATTTTGATAAGCAATAGAACCCTTTGGGTGCGCATCGTTGTGCAGCTCTCGTTTCTTGCGCCCAACGCCAAGTCGCAACGCTGAATGACCCCGTTCATCAACGGCAACGCTTGACGAAACTCACCCGCGGCAAATTCGATGCGGGCGAGATCGATCTCCGCACTGATTTTGTCCGTCTGTGATGCATTGCGCGCCGAATTGGCGACGTCCTTTGCCTCCGTTGCGTGCTGTCGAGCCGCACCGTAGTCCCTCGACGAAGCTTCCACCATCGCCAAACCGCGCAACGCCTCGGCGGTCCTACTGTCGGGCCCGCGATAGGCGAGACGCGCGTTCGAGACGGCGGCAAGCATGTGCGTCATAGCGCCCGACAAATCGCCCCTGGCGTTGGCGAGCCACCCACGTGCTTCGTGCTGTCTCGCTTGAATCGAGAAATCGTCTGGAAACCTGTCCAGCGTCGGTTTCATCGTATCGACCAATTGATCGCTTGTCTTCAGATCTCCGATTCGCGTCGTCGTGTGAAGGAGCTCAACCATCGCCGAGACCCACTCTTTTCGGCGCCCGAGTGACTCGTAGATTCTCGTTGCCTCGATCAAGGCGCCTTGCGCCGCCTTGTAGCGGTTGAGGTATTGATCGATCTCCGCAATCCTCAAGAGAACGTCCGCGTGCAGCTCGGGTTGTTGCTCGAGCAAGCTCTGGGCGCGGACCACGCTCACGTCCAGAAGTTGCCCTGCCGACACATCGTCAACCTTGGCGAGGTTCGGGTCCGACAAATGGAACATGTCGAGCAAGAATGCCTTCGATGCGAGCGCCCGTGCGCTTTCTTGCTCTGCCCGGAGCATCTGCCAGGCAACGATGCTTGTCGCGATCAACATGGCCGCGGCAGCCCCTCCGGCAAGCGTTACGCCCCATCGATGCCTGCGCACGAACTTTGCCAATCGATACGCCGGGCCGGGCGTCGTCGCCAACACAGGCTCGTGCGCCAACCAACGGTCGAGTTCCGCACGCATCGCTCCGACGGATTCGTACCGCAGCGACGGCGACTTCTCCAGCGACCGCATCGTGATCGCGTCCAGGTCCGGCTTCAAGGCACGTCGCCATCCGTTCAGGCTAGTCTGCCGGCTCGCCAACGCTTCGGCCGACATGCGACGGTATCTTGGCGGGACCGGTTCCACATCGGTCACAGCGGCCTCGAGCTCAGCCAGCGACCGACCTTTCAATTCATACGGCAGCTGCCCCACCAGCAGCTCATACAGCATCACGCCGAGCGAATAGACATCGCACGCCGTCGTCAACGGCTCGCCGAGCAGCTGCTCCGGACTCGCGTACTGCGGCGTCATCGGCCGGCCGCCCTGTCGTGTCAATGCGGTGGCGATGTGGCTGTCGCCGTCCGATTCGAGCAGCTTCGCGATGCCGAAATCGAGCAGGCTCACCGCGCCCGTGGCGGTCACGAGCACGTTCGACGGCTTGACGTCGCGGTGGATGACCAGCCGCGCGTGCGCATGCTCGATCGCCAGCATCACTTGCCGGAACAGCCGGACGCGATCCTCGATGGTCAACCGTTCGCGATCGCACCACGTGGTGATGGCCTCGCCTTCGACGAACTCCAGCGCGAGCCACGGCTGACCTTCGGGGCTGACGCCGGCATCGAGCAAGCCGGCGATGTTCGGATGATCGAGCGAGGCCAGGATGTCCCGCTCACGCTTGAACCGCTCGACGAAGTTGTCGCGCTCGGCCCGCGTCGGGTGGTTGCGCAGCAGCTTGATCGCGACAGTGCGGGCAAAGGCACCGTCGTCGCGTTCGGCGAGCCAGACCTCCGCCATGCCGCCGGAACCCGCATGACGCACCAACCGATAGGCGCCGATCCGCCGACCGGCTTCCCAAGCGAAGGGCTCGTGTTCGATCTCGTCGGCGAGCGGCGGCGGCACTTCGAGAAATTGATCCGCTGCAGCCCGGTCGCGGGCCGCCAGCATGCGCTCGAGACGTGGCACGAAGGGCCGCGCCTCGGCCGGAAGTCCGGCGATCCAGTCGCGCAGCGCAGAGCCGGAGAGCTGGTCGGCCTGCTCGTAGAGCGCCGACAGCTCCCGCCATTGCGCGACGGGGTCTTCGATCATCGGGATCCTTCGGTGCGAAGGGCGGCAGAGCATAGGTCCTTCACCGCGCGGCGGCAACAGGCGCGCAGCGTGTCTCGACGCTGGCACGCGCATGTCACCGGCTCGTCTGGCCGACCGTCGAGGCCACGCGAACCACCTCGGATGCAGCCGGCCGGGACGCGGCGACACGGTGCGTCCCGCCTGCGATCAGGAGCTCCTTCCGGTCGGCGACCGGGCCGAAGATCAGCACCGCGGACAAGAGCGCCGATCCAACCGCGACCAGGCCGAAGACGGCGCAGGCACCGTTGTCGACAGAGTGGGACGAGCGCGTCGATTCGTAGGGCGTGGTCATGATGTTCTCGCTGGGAGGGCTGCTTCGGCCCGTGTCGGCACGACGGAAATTCGTCGCGTCGAGGGGGAATACGGCGGCGCTCCGCTCAACAGGACGCACTTCTGCAAAAAAGTGGACTCGGCCCGGGCCCGCCGTTAGCCTTGGCCGATGTCAGCCGATCCACCCGCCGCCGCGCAGCCGCCGATCACGCGCCTGCTGCAGCTCGCCGCAGCCGGCGATGGCGAGGCACTCCAGCAGATCTACGCATCGCTCTATCCCGAGCTCAAGCGCGTGGCACGGGCCCGCCTGCGGGAGCAGGGCCGGGGTGACGCCATGGGAACGACGACGCTGCTGCACGAGAGCTTCATCCGCCTCGTCGATGCGAACGAGCTGCGCCTCGAGGATCGGCGGCACTTCTTCGCCTACGCAGCCCGCACCATGCGCAACATCATCATCGACAGTGCCCGCCAGCATCTGGCCGAGCGCCGCGGTGGAGGTGCGCCGCACGAGACGCTGGGCGGAGACGCTGCCCTGCAGGTCGCCGACGCCGGGACGCCCGAGGCGCTGGTCCGCGTCAGCGAGGCGCTGCTCGGACTCGAGGCGATCGATCCGGAACTCGCCGAGCTGGTCGACATGCGCTACTTCGGCGGGTATTCGGAATCGGAGATCGCAGCGCTGCACGGCATCACCGAGCGCACCGTACGCCGCCGCTGGGACAAGGCGCGCTCCTGGCTCTACGTCGCGCTCGACGACTCGCCGCCGGCACCGGCCGGCTGACCGCCCAGGAACGCGTCGACCCAGCCGCGCAGCCTGGCGTCGCCGTTCCAGCCTTCCCTGACGTCGAGTCCGCGCCTCAGGTCGAAACTGGAATCGAACCAGCCCGGGCCCAGTGGCCGGTGTTGCCACCCCGCGGACGATGCTGCAGGCGACGAAAACGCGACGGCGGCGGCGACAGGCGCTTTCGGTGCGGCGACAGGAACAAGCGACAGTTCGATCGATGCAGAGGACACCGCAGGCTCCGGAGCTGAGCCGCCAGTGTTCGGCCACGGATCCGCGGATCCCATCCCGCCGATGGCCGAATGCCGGGGGTGGCGGTTCCCTCGGAAGTGCGCCCCCGGCGCCCGCGCCCTACTGGCTGCGCGGAATCACGCTGACAGCCACCGCCATGGTCTGGCCTCGGCCGCCGAGGATGACGCCGCGCAGGGGCACCACGTCGGCGAAATCGGCACCCCAGGCCAGGGTGATGTAGCGGCGGTCGGCCAGGTGGCCGTTGGTGGGGTCGAGCTCGACCCAGCCGTGCGAAGGCGACCAGGCCGCGACCCAGGCGTGGGAGGCGTCGGCGCCGAGCAGGCGCGGGCGGCCGGGAGGCGGGTCGGTCAGCAGG
>CAZZVH010000098.1:0-10070 GCA_964657365.1 uncultured Burkholderiaceae bacterium | reverse complement strand
CGGCGGGAGCGAGCAGCTTGCCGAAGGCGGCGCGGCAGCCGAGCAACAGCACCCCGGCGAGCGCCACCAGCGCCGCATGCAGGCCCCAGAACGCCTGGCCCGGCATCGTCTCGAGGAAGCCGGCCAGCCAGCCGACGAACATGTTGCCGATGAACAGGTGCAGGTAGTACACGCCGATCAGCAAGCCCTCGAGCCGGCGCGGCGCCGTGCGCGAGTAGAGCGCCAGCCCGACCGGCAGGATGTTGGCGAAGCCGATGTCGTTGACGATCGTGTAGCCGAGCGTCCAGATGAAGCTCACCTTCTCGTGCGTGGCATCGATGAACATCGAGGCGATGACCAGCAGGGCCGGCCCGCCCGCGGCGAGCAGCGCGCCGAGGCCCATCTTCGTCAGCTCGTCGGGTTCCCGCCGGCGCTGCGCCCACCAGCGCCAGAAGGCGATCGAGCCGGCCATCGTCGCCGTGCTCACCACCGCGTCGACGGCCTGCAGCCAGGTCACCGGCACCTGCCAGCCGAACAGCACCAGGTCCATGTTCTTCTGCGACCACAGCGGGAAGGCGTTGGAGAACTGCTGGTTGCCGACGATCGAGAGCATCAGCACCGGGATCAAGGCGACGAGGAGGGCGAGGCGCGCCTTCTCAGCGCCGGTCATGCGCGCGCGAGCGGCTGCGGCGCGCGTCGTCGCGTTGCGTTCCGGCTCGGGCGGCAGCCAGCGGCGGCCTGCGAGGTAGACGACCAGGCCGATCAGCATGCCGATGCCGGCCGCGCCGAAGCCCCAGTGCCAGGCCACCTTCTCGCCGAGCGTGCCGCAGACGATCGGCGCGAGGATGACGGCGATCTGCACCGCGAGCAGGAAGATCTGGAACGCGCTGGCGCGCCGCTTGTCCTCGGGCGCGTACAGATCGCCGACCTGCGCGGCGATGTTGCCCTTGAAGCAGCCGACGCCGACGAGCAGGCAGCTCAATGCGATCAGGAAGCTGGCCTCGAAGGCCATCAGGAAGTGGCCGAGCGCCATCAGGCTGGCGCCGATCACAACCGTCTTCGTGCGGCCGAGCACGCGGTCGGCGAGCAGGCCGCCGAACAATGGCGTCAGGTAGACGAAGCCGGCATAGAGGCCGAACACGGCCGAGGCGAGCTGCTGCGTCGAGCGCGGGCCGGTGACGCTCTCGATCGCGTGGCGCAGGCCGTCGATGCCGGCGACCTGGCCGATGTTCTGGGGCAGGAACAGGTAGTTGGTGAGATAGAGCACCAGCAGCGCCTGCATGCCGTAGAACGAGAACCGCTCCCACAGCTCGCAGAACGAGAGCCAGCCGAGGCCGGCAGGGTGGCCGAAGAAGGCACGGTCGCCCGGGATGCGAGGAGCGGTCGGCGCGGCGTTCGAGCCCCCGGCGGTGAGCGTGGCTGCGACCAAGAAAGCTCCTCTGGATGCGAAGCCGGGCAGTCTAGCGTCGCCCGCCCGCGCAGCGCAGGCGACCCTGCTCCGGCGACGAGAGGCGAGGGCGTTCACACTCGCGGCTTGCCTTCACGGTCGCCACCCATGCCTGCTGGTCTGCTGCATCTCGAGAATTCCTACGGCCGTGAGCTCGAAGGCTTCTCCGTGCCCTGGCGGCCGGAAGCAGCGCCGGCGCCGAAGTCTCTGTTCTTCAACGCGCCGCTGGCCACCGAGCTCGGTCTCGACGCTGCCGCGCTGTCCGGCGAGGCGGGCCTGGCGCTGTTCGCGGGCAACCGCCTGCCCGACGGCGCCGAGCCGGTCGCGCAGGTCTACGCCGGGCATCAGTTCGGCGGCTTTTCGCCGCAGCTCGGCGACGGCCGGGCCGTGCTGCTCGGCGAGCTGATCGACCGTGCCGGCCAGCGACGCGACATCGCCTTCAAGGGCTCCGGCCGCACGCCGTATTCGCGCGGCGGCGATGGCAAGGCGGCGGTCGGGCCGATGCTGCGCGAGGCGCTGATCGGCGAGGCGATGCACGCGCTCGCCATCCCGACGACGCGTGCCCTCGCCGTCGTCGCGACCGGGCAGCCGGTGCTGCGCGAGCTGGTGCTGCCCGGCGCCGTGCTGACGCGCGTCGCAGCCAGCCACATCCGCGTCGGCACGTTCCAGTTCTTCGCGGCGCGCGGCGAGGTGGAGAGGGTGCGGCAACTGGCCGAGTACACGATCGCGCGCCACGATCCGGATCTCGTCGGCACGGCCGGCCGCTTTCCGGCGCTGCTCGAACGCGTCGCCGCGCGCCAGGCGAAGCTCATCGCGCAATGGATGAACGTGGGCTTCATCCACGGCGTCATGAACACCGACAACATGACGATCTCGGGCGAGACCATCGACTACGGGCCCTGCGCCTTCGTCGAGGCCTACGACCCGGGTGCGGTGTTCAGCTCGATCGACCGCCAGGGCCGCTACGCCTTCGGCAACCAGCCGGCGATCGCACGCTGGAACCTGGCGCGGCTGGCCGAAGCACTGCTGCCGCTGTTCGACGACGACGCCGATACGGCGATGGCCCGCGCGAAGAGCGTCATCGACGCGTTCCCGACGCTCTACGTCCAGCATCTGGTCGCCGGCCAGCGTGCCAAGCTCGGACTGCGCGGCATCGAAGGCGACGACGATGCCGACGATGCGTCGCTCGCCCACGACTGGCTGGCCCTGCTGCAGTTCGGCGCCGTCGACTTCACGCTTGCATGGCGGCGCCTGGCCGATGCAGCGGCCGGCAATGAGACGCCGCTGCGCGCGCTGTTCGGCGACCCGTCGGCGCCGGATGCCTGGCTCGAGCGCTGGCGCGTGCGCTGCGCCCGCGACGACGAAGGCGGCTCCGAATCAGTCGCTGCAGGCACCGCGCGGGCGGTGCGCATGCGCCGCGTCAACCCGTGGCTGATTCCGCGCAACCACCGGGTCGAGGAGGCTCTGGCTGCCGCCTCGAACGACGGCGACATCGGCCCCTTCGATCGCCTGCTCGCAGCGCTGCGCCATCCCTACGACGAGATCGAGGCCAACGCGACGTATGCCGAGCCGGCCGCGGCCGACGTCACCGAGAACTACCAGACGTTCTGCGGCACGTAGTCAGCGGCAAGCGCCGGCGCACGCCGACGAGCCGGGCGCGCCGCCTTGCCACAGCATTCCGAACTGGCTCCGATCGCACTCGAAGCGGGCGACGAGCACGCCGATCTCGTCCTCCTGGTGACGGAACACCTCGGCCGTGGCGGCGAGCAGCGCATCGCTCGCATCGAGCCGGCTCTTCAGGGCCGACGGCAAGGGGCGTCCGCGGTAGAACTCGGTCTCGTCGTCGATGGATTTGCGTTCCTTGACGAGTTCGGCGAGCCGCCTGCGCGACAGTGCCATGCGCGCGACGACCTCCTGCAGCCCGGCCAGCGCCGCCGCGCGGTGCGCCTCCTCGGTCGGGTAACGCGTCAGGAACTGGCGCTCGAGCCGCTCGGCGATCGCCATCTGTTCCTTCGTCACCGGACAAGGCAGTGCCATCGGCGCGGAAGCCGGCGGCAAGGGTGGCGGCGGGCACGGCGTGTCCGACAGCGTCACGCGGCCCTTCGCGTCGACGCACTTGAAGGTCTCGGCGTGCGCCGACCCGCTCGCCGCCGTCATCGCCAGCACGGCTGCTGCGAGCCAGGCCCAGCGCGTCGGCATGTGCTGGCCCGTCCTACCTGCCCGGCTGGAAGCGCGGGTCGCCGAACTGCCACAGCATGAAGGTCCAGACATCGGTCGTCTGCTCCTGGCGCTGCGACTTGGTGCTGCCGACGCCGTGGCCGCTCGCGTAGTCGATGCGCAGCAGCACCGGCTTGCCGGACGCCGTCGCCGCCTGCAGCCGCGCCGTCATCTTCAGCGATTCCCAAGGCGGCACGCGTGGGTCGTTGATGCCGGTGACGAGCAGCGTCGCCGGGTAGTTCACGCCGTCCTTCACGTGGGCGAGCGCGTCCATCTCGAGCATGGCCGGGAATTGCGCTTCGTTCTTCACGGTGCCGAATTCCGGGATGTTCGGCACGCCGTTCGCCGACGTCTCCGCGCGCAGCACGTTGAGCACGCCGACCTCGGGCACGGCGACGGCGAAGAGATCGGGGCGGGCCGTCATCGCCCGGCCGACCAGGATGCCGCCGGCGCTGCCGCCGTGGATCGCCAGCTTCGCGCTCGACGTGTAGCCTTCCTTCACGAGGTATTCGCCGCAGGCGATGAAGTCGTTCCAGGTGTTGGGCTTGGTCGCGAGCTTGCCGGCCTGGTGCCACTCCTCGCCGTAGGCGCCACCGCCGCGCACGTGGCAGATGGCCCGGATGCCGCCGAGCTCGTACCAGGCGAGGAACCGCGGCACGTAGCCCGGGTCGTCCGTGATGCCGTACGAGCCGTAGCCGTAGAGCTCGGTCGGGTTGCTGCCGTCCATCTTCGCCGTCTTGGGGTAGATGATCGAGAGCGGCACCTCGACGCCGTCGCTCGCCTTCACGAGCACCTCCTTGGCGAGCACGTTGTCGGGCGCGCCGAAGGGGCCGACGGTCTGCAGGCCGGTGTCGCTGAAGCGGCCGGTCGCGGCGTCGTAGGCGTAGTAGCCGAAGTCGCGCGTCCACGAGCCGAGCTGGAGCAGCACCCCGGGCGTCCGCGGGTCCGCCGAAGCGATCTGCACCGAGCCTTCGCGCGGCAGCGTGAGCAGCTGCGGCGTGGCGCCGGCGGTGAAGGCGAGACGGTAGAGCTTGCCCACGGTGCCGTCGCGACTGGCGATGTACAGGCCGTCTTTCGCGGTCTCGATGTCCGTCACGACCTCGCGGCCCGGCGCGACGACCACCTCGGCGTGCGCCAGGTCCGGGTGCGAGACGCTCGTCTTCAGCACCTTGAAGCGCGGCGCGCCGTCGTGCGAGAGCAGGTAGAGGTCGTCGCCGTGCATGGCGAAGCCGGTGACGTTCTGGCTGACGTCGACGAGCTTGCGCCACGGAGGCATCGGCGACGAGAGCGTCGAGGTCTCGGCCACGTACACCGTGCGCTCGCGCTGGACGCCGTTGCCGGGGATGGCGATCGTGTAGCGCGTGCCGATCATCGGCCCGACGTACGGGAATTCGGCGTCGGCGATCGCGATGTGCGTCGAGGTGCCGGCTTCGATGATCGCCCGGTCGGGGCCGCTCCCTTTCATGGCGTGGAAGAAGGCGGTCTGGTGCTTGTACTTCTCGGTTTCCGGCACGCCCTTGTCGAGCAGGCGCTGGCGGAAGTAGAAGAAGCCGCTGTCGTCCGGCATCCAGCTGGCGCGGCTGTAGTGGGCGCGGTCGATCGGCGCGATCAGCTCCTTCAGCGTCGCCACATCCAGGACGTGGATCGACGCTTCCTCGGAGCCGCCGACCGAGAGGCCGTAGGCCAGGTACCTGCCGCTCGCCGAGGGCGACTGGAACGTCACCGCGTGCGGTGCGCCGCCGGCCGCCTTGGCCAGCGCGTCCGGGTCGATCAGGATCCGCTCGGCGCCGTGCAGGCCGTGCCGCACGTAGACCTTGAACTGGTTGTCGGTCGCGCCGCGCTTCTCGTAGAACCAGATGTCGCCGGGCAGGCGCTGCACATTGCTCACGCGTGACTGCACCGAGGCTTCGAGCTCGGCGATGCGGGCGAGCAGCGTCGCGCGGGCAGGGATGGCGTCGAGCGTGGTCCGCGTCAGGTCGGCCTGCGCCTTGGCCCACTGCTGGACCTCGGGCGCGGAGAGGTCTTCCATGTAGCGGTACGGGTCGGTCACCGCTTGCCCGAAGTAGGTGTCGGTGACAGGCCGGACGGCGGCCACGGGCGGGGCGGCGAATGCCGCGGTGATCGCCGAGCCCAGGGCGGCGGCGGCGATGCGGGCGATGATCGAACAGGTCATGGCGCAGGCAGGAGCGACGGGGGCGACAGTATCGCCGCACCTCGCAGGCGCACGTCAGCGTCGTGCCGCGGCCTGCTCCTCGTCCGACAACGCCTGCCACTGCGCGTACGTGAAGCGCGGCAGGTCGAAACGATCGGTCGTGCGGCAGTACACCGAGGGCGAGCCGAGCCGGCCGAGCGGCTCGAAGCCGTGGATGCGGAGCCGGTCGTCGACGAGATGGTCGGCGACGTGGAACATCACGACCTCGCCGATGACGAGCGTGTTCGTGCCGATGCCGATGGCGCGGTCCAGCCTGCATTCGAGGCTCACCTGCGCGGCGGCGAGCCGCGGCGCCTGCACGCGTGCCGAAGGCGCGACGTCGAGGCCCGACGCCTCGAGCTCGCTCTGGTCCGGCGGGAACTCGACGGCCGACACGTTCATGGCGCCGAGCAGGGCCTCGGTGACGAGGTTGACGACGAAGCCCTGGCCGGTCTCGATGTTGCGCAACGTGTCCTTCGGCGTGCCGTCGTCGCGCCGTCCGATGCTGACGACGAGATAGAGCGGATCGGCGCCGACCGCGTTGAAGAAGCTGAACGGCGCCAGGTTGACGACGCCGGCCGCGCTCAGGCTCGTCACCCAGGCGATCGGCCGCGGTAAGACCAGGTTGGTCAGCAGCTTGTAGTTGTCGGCGAGGGAACGGGTGGCGGGATCGATCTGCATGGGGTGTCGGGCGCGGCGGGGCTCGGGAAGCCCATTCCACCACGCGCGGGGCGAGCTTCGCCGCTCGTCGGCCCGCCAGCCGTCGTCGCAGACAAGCGCGGCGGGCTCGTTCACACTGCCGGCATGCGTACCTCTTCGTTGCCCCGCGCCGCCGCCACCGTCCTCGGGATCGGCCTGGCCTCGCTCTCCCTCTCCGCGTCGATGCCGGTGCTCGGGCAGACGCCTTCCGCACCGGCCGCGCCGGCGCTCAAGGCCGATGCCGTCGAGCCGGCGGCGATGGACGCGTGCCTGCGCGCCGCCCGTCAGTCGCTGACGACCAAGGGCGTGCCGCCGGTCGAGGTGGCGCTCAACGCGCCCACGGTGCAGCCCGGCCCGTCGACCGACAGCCAGGCGCTGCGCGGCACGGGCCACTGGCGCGGCGCCGGCGGCGTGCGCAACTTCAACTACAGCTGCAAAGTCGACACGCGCAGCTCGGAAGCGCTCGGCCTGGTGCTGCGCGACGTCACGCCCGCATCCGCCGAGGCGCCGCCGCCGAAGCCGCCGGCCGAGCCGAATTTCGCCGAGCTCTCGCCGGCCGCCTGCGAATCGAGCGCCGCCGAGGCACTGCAGCAGCGCTGGCCGCGGGTCACGCAGATCACCTTCGATCGCGACACGCGCAGCTTCAAGCAGGAGAGCGCGGTGAAGGGAGAGCTGCACGGCAGCGGCCGCGCGATCGCGACCCAGGGCGCGCCGTCGACGTTCTTCGTGTTCGACTGCGAAATCGATCCACGCGACGGCCGCGTGCTGCGCACCACCATTTCCTGACTCCCGGGCGGCGTCGGCCTGCGCGCCGTCGCGGCAATGCGGCGAGGCGGCGTCCGACTTCGTGACGCTTTGCGCACGGGCTCCACAAGCCCGTGTCCCGCCGGCCGCAGACGTCGTCCCGAGCCCGTTGCCGTCCGACAATCAGGCCGACCCACGACCAGCCTCCCGTGCATCTCGACATCGCCACCCTTCTGTTCGCCATGACCGTCTGCATGGTCACCATGGCGGTGGCCTTGCCGGCGGTGATGGGGCAGGTGAGCGAGCCGGCGCGCCGGGCCCAGGCGGGCGTCATCGTCCAGGGCGCGGCGTGGAGCCTGCTGCTGCTGTCGGGCCTGGTCGAGCACGGTGGCCTCGCCGACCGGGTCCTGTCGACGCTGGCGATGGCCGGGATCACCGGCGGCCTGGCCCTCAATGCCACCGCGTTCGACCTGTGGTGCGGGCGACAGGCGAGCAACCGGGCGCCGGTCTTCATCACGGTGCTGCTGCCGCTCGGCTACTGCATCGGCTTCGCCAGCTACCCGTTCCGGGTCGGCTGGGCCAACGGCCTGCTGACGCTGCAGATGGCGATCGTCGTCGTCGCGGTGCTGCGCCCGCCGCGTGTGCAGGTCGGCAAGTGGCGCTGGCTGCTGGTCGCCAGCCTGCTGGCGCAGATGGTGGTCACTCTCTGGCGCGGCGTCCTCGGTGCGTTCTTCACCGAGAGCTACCCGAGCTTCCTCCATCCGCATCCGGTCAACTACGCGTTCGCCATCGTCGCCAACGCGACGACGGTGCTGTCGCTCATGGCCGTGCTGCTGGCGCACCGCGACGAGGCCGCGCGCGAGCTCGAGCGGCTGGCGACCGTCGACGGCCTGACCGGCGTCCTGAACCGGCGC
Organism: uncultured Burkholderiaceae bacterium; assembly: GCA_964657365.1. Taxonomy (GTDB): domain Bacteria; phylum Pseudomonadota; class Gammaproteobacteria; order Burkholderiales; family Burkholderiaceae_C; genus Schlegelella_A. The sequence goes on along the minus strand of CAZZVH010000098.1, from coordinate 1,879 downwards.
GCCTGGATGGCCAGCGCCGCGACCGAGATGGCGGTGAGCGTTCGCTACGCGCATCCGATGGCGGTGCTGATGATCGACGTCGATCACTTCAAGGCGGTCAACGACAGCCGCGGCCACGACGCCGGCGATCGCGCCCTGGTGTTCATCGCCCGCGCGCTGCAGGCGGCGGTCCGGCCGGGCGACCTGGTCGGGCGCTACGGCGGCGAGGAGTTCTGCGTGCTGATGAACCACGCCGACGGCGTCGCGGCACGCGCCTTCGATGCCCGCATGCGCGACTATCTCGCCGACGCGGCCGAGCCCGAGCTCGGTTTCGCGATCAGCTACAGCGCCGGCATCGCCATCCGCCACGGGCCGGAAGACAGCCTCGAGGCGATGCTCCGGCGCGCCGACGCGACGCTCTACAGCGCCAAGGCGCAGGGCCGATCGCGCACGCTCGACGCGCGCGGCCAAGGGCTGCAGGTCGCCTGAACCTGCAGGGTCGGACGCCGGCACCGGCCGTCGCGCCGGAAACTCGTGGCAGACTGCCGCCCGCCCGCCACCGGGCGTTCCCCGCGACGACCGTTCCTCTTCGAATGAGCACCTCCGAGATCTTCCTGGTCGCGATGCTGATCATCTTCACGGTGCCGTACCTGGTGTGGCGGCTCGGCCGCACCGAATACGTCGCGCCGCTGGTGGTGGTGCAGATCGTCACCGGCATCGTCCTCGGCCCGGGCGTGCTGGGCAAGGCGTTCCCCGAGTACTACAAGTTCGTGTTCACGGCGCCCGTGATCCAGTCGCTCAACGCGATCGCACAGTGGGCGGTGATGCTGTTCGTCTGGATCGCCGGCATCGAGCTCGATCTGCGCAAGGCGTGGCAGCACCGTGCCGAGAGCGGCGTCACCGCCGGCCTGGCGCTCGGCGTGCCGCTGGTGTTCGGCAGCCTCGCCGCGATCGGCATGCTGGCTTTCCCCGGCTGGGTCGGCGCGAAGGCCGTGACGTGGCAGTTCGTGCTCGGCATCGGCATGGCCTGCGCCGTCACGGCGCTGCCGATCCTGATCCTCTTCATGGAGAAGCTCGAGATCCTGCGCCAGCCGATCGGCCAGCGCATCCTGCGCTATGCCAGCGTCGACGACATCGCCATCTGGGGCGTCCTGGCGCTGATCCTGATGGACTGGGAGCGGGTCGGCAAGCAGGCCGCCTTCCTGGCGACGTTCGCCGTCGCCAGCGCGTTGTTCCGATGGCTGATGGTGCGCATCCCGGCGAGCGATCGCTGGTACGCCGGCCTCGTCTGGCTGGCCGCCTGCGGCCTCGGCGCCGACTGGTCTGGCCTGCACTACATGGTCGGCGCGTTCGTCGCCGGCGCCGTCATGGACGCCGACTGGTTCGACCAGAAGCAGATGGACTGGCTGCGCCATCAGGTGCTGCTGGTGCTGATGCCGGTCTTCTTCCTCAGCACGGGCCTGCGCACGAACTGGCAGCTGGGTGGCGGCGCGGTGTTCGTGGCCGCGGCGGCGCTGCTCGTCGCGTCGGTGGTCGGCAAGCTGATCGGCACCTGGATCGCCGGCCGCGTGCTCCGCTGGCAACCGGGCGAAGGCTCGCTGATCGGCTGGCTGCTGCAGACCAAGGCCCTGATCATGATCATCTTCGCCAACGTGCTGCTCGACAAGGCGATCATCAGCAGCGAGGCCTTCACCGCGCTGCTGCTGATGGCCGTCGGCAGCACGATGCTGACGGTGCCGGTCGTGACGCCGAAGCTGGCGCGGATGCGCGAGATCGTGTTCCGCTCGCGCTGAGCGGCGAGCGCTGAGCACGGCCTGTGGTCCCGGCGCTGGATCGGCTCAGGCCGCAGCCCTGCCGGCGCGGTGGCCGGTCACCTCGTCGCCGGCATCGCGCGGCAGCC
>CAZZVH010000097.1:0-10102 GCA_964657365.1 uncultured Burkholderiaceae bacterium | reverse complement strand
GGGTGGCGCTTGGCGATCGAGAGCTGCAGGAAGTGGCCGGGCATCGCCTCGTGGGCGCCGGTCGACCAGATCCGGTCGCGGTCGAAGTCCTGGTTCATGTCGAGGCGCTTGGCGGCGTCGGCCAGCGAGCGCGGCGGCGTGATGAAGTAGTAGCCGGTGGTCGACTTCGCGAACAGCCGCGGCGAGTACATCGACGCGCCCGGCGAGACCGGCTGGATGAAGGCCGGCGTCTCGACGATCTCCATCGAGCCGAGCCAGGCCGGGACGGTGACGACGTCGTGGTCGCGCACGAACGCCGTCAGCTCGCCGATGCGCTGGCGGTAGTAGCCGACCAGCGCCGCGCCGTCCGGCGCCATGCCGCCGCCGCTGGCCGGGCCGAACGGGAGCTTCTTCTGTGCCGACAGCGACACCAGCCACGCTTCCTCGGCCCAGCCGTGGGCGAGCTCGTCGCGCGCCATGCGCTCGAGATCGCTCGAGTCGAACGGCAGCAGCTGTTCCTCGTGCAGCATCTGCTCGTAGGCGGCCTTGCCGATCGCGAAGTTGTCGGGCCAGCCGGCGACGTGCGCGTCGAGGTAGGCGCGGGTCTCGGCGATGGTCGCGAGGGTCGCGTCCCTGGCCGCGAGGAAGCGCTGGAGCGCGGCCGGGCGCGCCGCCATCTGTTCGGTCGCCGCGGCCGTCAGCGGGCCGCCGAAGAAGTCGGGCACGCCGGCCAGCTGCTCGATGCCGACACTGGCCTGGAGCTTGCCGGGCCGCGTCACCAGGCGCTGGCCGGCGACGATGTAGGCAGGCGCCTTCTCGAGCCGGGAGGCGATGTCGTCCCAGCCCTTGTCGACGTCCGCCTGCGTCGCGCCTTCGCGGCCGACGATCGGCAGGTGCAGGAACTGCGAGAAGACGATGCCGGCGATCGACAGACTCGGGCCGGCGTAGTCCTTGCGGTCGCTCTGGCGCACGACCAGATCGTTGATGCTGGAATCGAAGTCGGCGCGCAGCAGCTGCACGTCGTCGCGTTCCGACAGCGAGGCGCCCGGACCCGCGGCCCGGGCGATCGCATCGAGCTCGCCTTTCCAGCCGGTGTAGCGGGCGATGCGCTCGGCGCGTCGCGCCTCGCTCGGGATCGCCAGCTGGCCGTCGTGTCCGGGCAAGCCGAGCTGCGTCGCGACCATCGGGTCGTCGCGGACGCCGGCGTCGATGCTGGCCTGCGCGAGCGCGCTCAGGCGCGCGTGGATCGGCGACGGCGGCGGCAGCGGAGCCGGTGCCGCCGGCGCTGGCATCACCGTGGCCGGCGGCGTGGCCGATGGCGAGCTGGCGCAGGCCGACAGGAGAAGGCAGATCGCGGCCGGCAGAAGGCGCGTGCGAAGGCGTGTCATGGGTCGTCCTCGTGGAAGTCGCGCGAAGCGTACACGGTCGAGCAGGCGCCAGGACCGGGGTGGCGACGGCCTGGCCCCGGCCCCGGCCGCGCACGCGTCCGGACCCTGCCTGTAACATCGCGGCGGTCAGCGCTCCACGATCGCTCGCCCGAGGAAACCATGACCGCCGCCGCACGTTGTTTCCGCTTCGCCGGGCCGCTCGGGGCCATCGGGCTCGCCGCCGTGATGTCGCTCTCGCTGGTCGCCTGCGAGAAGCACGACATCGAGACCAGGCGCGCCTCCGGCCTCGGTGCGCTGCGCGTGTACCAGGTCGGCACCGACGCCGCCTACGCGCCGTTCGAATCGCAGAACGAGAAGGGCGAGATCGTCGGCTTCGACATCGACATCGTCCGCGCCGTCGCCCGCAAGGCCGGCATCGACGTGACCTTCGTGAACACCCCGTGGGAAGGCATCTTCAACGCCCTCAAGCAGGGCGACCGCGACCTGCTCGTGTCGTCGATCACGATCACCGACGAGCGCCGGCAGTCGATGGATTTCACGGCGCCGTATTTCGACGCCCACCAGCTCATCGCCCTGCGCAACGATTCGACGGTCGCGCACTTCGCGCAGCTCAAGTCGCTCAAGGTCGGGGTGCAGACCGGCACGACCGGCGACGAGGCGGTCTCGAAGCTGCAGGGCAAGACCAGCGCCGACATCAAGCGCTTCGAATCGACGCCGCTGGCCCTGAAGGAGCTCGAGGCGGGGGGCGTCGACGCGGTCGTGGCCGACAACGGCGTCGTCGTCAACTACGTCAGGAACAACGCCGGCCACGCCTTCCGGACGCTCGACGACCCGGCGTTCGTGCCGGAGCACTACGGCATCGCCGTCCGCAAGGGCGACGCCGACCTGCTCGGCAAGCTCAACCAGGGCCTGGCCGCCATCAAGGCCGACGGCACCTACGACCGCATCTACGCGACCTATCTCGGCCCGGTGGCAGACGCCGCAGCGAGCGCGGGCTCGTCGGCCTCGCAGGCAGCGGCGCCGGCGATGCTGTCGCCTTCCGTCGCGCCGGCCGCGTCGGCCCGCTAGCGCGGCGCGTCGACAGCCTCGGCGACGACGACCGTGGGCCTGCTCGACCTGCGCTGGGGCATCCTCGCCGGCTACCTGCCGCTGTTCGGCCGCGGCCTGCTGATGACGCTGCAGCTGACGGTGGTGTCGCTGACCGGCGGCCTCGCGCTCGGCATCGTCCTCGGCCTGATCGGCAGCACGCGCGAGGCACCACGGCCGGCGTCTCCACTGGTGGCACTCGCGTGGCAGGCGCTGCGCGGCGCGACGCGCGCCTACGTCGGCTTCTTCCGCGGCACGCCGCTGTTCGTCCAGATCCTGCTCGTGCATTTCGCCTTGATGCCGATGCTGGTGCAGCCCGACGGCGGCCTGCTGCTCAGCGGCGACGCGGCGCGCGAGTTCCGCCAGAACCACGGCGCCTTCTTCTCCGGCGCGCTGGCGCTGACGCTGAACGCGGGCGCCTACGTCTCGGAGATCCTGCGCGCCGGCATCCAGAGCATCCACGGCGGCCAGACCCAGGCGGCCTACAGCATCGGCCTCACCCACGCGCAGTCGATGCGCTACATCGTCCTGCCGCAGGCCCTGCGCCGGATGGTGCCGGCGCTCGTCAACGAAGCCGTCACCCTGGTCAAGGATTCCTCGCTGGTCTCGGCGATCGGCCTGGCCGAGCTGGCACTGGCGGCGCGCACCGTGGCCGGGGCCTATTCCCGCTACTGGGAGCCCTATCTCTTCATCTCGGCGATCTACCTGGTGATCACGCTGACGCTCTCGGCCCTCGCCAAGCGCTTCGAGACGCCGGCGCACCTGCGCGGGAGGTGAACGGCACTGCGGCGCGTCTGCCTTTGTCGCGCCGCTAACATCGCCGGACCTTGTCCTCGGCGGCCCACGTGACCGGATTTCCCCCTCGCGCCACGCGCCGCGCCCGCGGCCTGTTCGCCCTGCCGATCGGCACCTTCGCCGGCTTCGCGGCGGCCTTCCTGGCCGCCATCGTCGTCGCCTTCGTGTCCTGGCACTCGCTGGCCGACCGCGCCACCGCCGCCGACCGCGTCTCCCATTCGCTCGAGACGATCGCGCAGGCCCAGCTGTTCCTCTCCGTCATCAAGGATGCCGAGACGGGGCAGCGCGGCTACCTGCTGACCGGCGCCGAGAGCTATCTCGAGCCGTACACCACTGCCCGGGCGCGCCTGACGTCGTCGATGGCGCGCCTGCGCACCCTGTCGGATCAGGGGCAGCGCGTCCAGTCCCGCCTCGCCGCGCTCTGGGCGTTGTCCGACGAGAAGATGACCGAGCTGGCGGAAACGATCCAGCTGCGCCGCGAGGGCAAGGCCGAGCAGGCGCTCGACGTCGTCAGGAGCGACCGCGGCAAGAGCGCGATGGACCGCATCCGCACCACCATCGAGGCGATCGTCCGCGAGGAGAACCTGGCCCTCGCCGAGCGGCAGGCCGAGTGGCAGGACACGGTGAGCAGCAGCGCCATGGTCACCGTGAGCGGCTCGCTGCTGCTGATCGCGCTGATCGTCGCTGCCGCGGCGATCGCCTCGCGCGACTACCGGGCCCAGAAACGCCAGGAGTGGATCCGCAACGGCCAGGTCGGGCTCGGTCGCGTCGCGGCCAACGAGACGCGGCTGCATGTCCAGGCCGACAACGTCCTGACGTTCCTGGCCGAGTATCTGCAGGCGGCGGTCGGCGCGCTGTACGTCGCCGACGAGACCGGCAACTTCCGCCGGATCGCGACCTACGCGCTCGGCAACTCGGGCGAGGCCGAGATGCTGAGCCCCGGCGCGAACCTGCTCGCGCAGGCGGCGAAGCGCGGCCACGCGCTGCGCGTCACGGATGTGCCCGACGGCTATCTGCGAGTCACCTCGGCCACCGGCAGCGCGGCGTCGCGCGAAGTGCTGGTGGCGCCGGCGCTGGCGGATGGCAGCGTCCAGGCGATGCTGGAGCTCGGCTTCCTGCGCGTCGTCGACACGGCGGAGGAAGAGCTGCTCGACCGGGTCGGCGACCAGCTCGGCCAGGCGATCCGCACCGCCAGGGACCGGCAACGCGTCCAGGACCTGCTCGAGGAGACGCAGCGCCAGGCCGAGGAGCTGCAGACGCAGCAGGAAGAGCTGCGCGTCGGCAACGAGGAGCTCGAGGAGCAGGGCAGGGCGCTGAAGGAATCGCAGGCGATCCTCGAATCGCAGCAGGCCGAGCTCGAGCAGACCAATGCGCAGCTCTCGGCGCAGACCGAGCTGCTCGAGCGCCAGAACGACGCCCTCACCGGCGCGCAGACGGAGCTCGGCGCGCGGGCGGGCGAGCTCGAGCGCTCGAACCAGGTCAAGAGCGAGTTCCTGGCCAACATGAGCCACGAGCTGCGCACGCCGCTCAACTCGACGCTGATCCTGGCCAAGCTGCTGGCCGACAACAAGCACGGCAACTTGAGCGCGGAGCAGGTGAAGTTCGCCGAGACGATCTCGTCGGCGGGCAACGACCTGCTGGCGCTGATCAACGACATCCTCGATCTCTCGAAGCTCGAGGCCGGCAAGGTCGAGGTGGTGGCCGAAGACGTCTCGGTCGCGCGCGCGGTCGACGCGTTGCGCAAGACGTTCGAGCCGGTCGCGACGCAGCGCAAGCTCCGGTTCCAGGCGGTCGTCGAGCCGGGCACCCCGGCCGGCTTCGAGACCGATCCGCAGCGGCTGGCGCAGATCCTGCGCAACCTGATCGCCAACGCGCTCAAGTTCACCGAGCACGGCGAGGTCGTGATGACCGTTTTCGCGCCCGACGACACGCGCATCGCCTTCGCCGTGCGCGACACCGGCGTCGGCATCGAGCCGCACCAGCTGGACGTGATCTTCGAGGCGTTCCGGCAGGCGGACGGCAGCACGCACCGCAAGTACGGCGGCACCGGCCTCGGCCTCTCGATCTCGCGCGACCTCGCGCGGCTGCTCGGCGGCGACATCGCCCTGACCAGCGTCCCGGGCGAAGGCAGCACCTTCACGCTGACGCTGCCGCGCCGCTACGTTGCCGTGGAGGATGGAACGACAGCGTCGCCGACGACGCCATCTTCGTCGGCGTCCGCGTCCGCGTCCGCATCCACCGCATCGGCGCCATCGTCGTCGCTCGCGTCATCGACGCAGACGCCGTCGACCCGCGCCGTCGGCAGCGCCGCCAGGCGCGACACCGGCCGGCCGCCGTTCGTGCCCACCGGCGCGCTCGCATCCGACGCCACTGCGGTCTTCGAGGACGACCGCCATCGTCTCCGGCAGGACGCCCGCCTCATCCTGGTGATCGAGGACGACCCGCGCTTCGCCGGCATCCTGCGCGATCTCGCCCACGAGATGGACTTCCAGTGCATCGTCGCGCACAGCGCCGGCGACGGCCTGGCGGCAGCCTCCACCTACCGGCCGAGCGCGATCCTGCTCGACATGAACCTGCCCGACCATTCCGGCCTGGCCGTGCTCGACCAGCTCAAGCGCGATCCGCAGACCAGGCACATCCCCGTGCACGTCGCGTCGGTCGCCGACTACAGCCGCGAGGCGATGGAGCGCGGCGCCGTCGGCTATGCGTTGAAGCCGGTCAAGCGCGACGAGCTGGTCGACGCGCTGAAGGGGCTCGAGGCGAAGTTCATGCAGCGCCTGCGCCACGTCCTCGTGGTCGAGGACGACATGCGACAGCTCGAGAGCATCAAGCAGCTGCTCGGCCACCAGGACGTGCGGATCGTCGGCGTCGCCAGCGGCGCGGAGGCGCTCGAGCAGCTCCAGGGATCGACCTTCGACTGCATGGTCATGGACCTGAACCTGCCCGACCTGAGCGGCTACGAGCTGCTCGAGAAGATGGCGTCGCGCGACGACGTCTCGTTCCCGCCGGTGATCGTCTACACCGGCCGCAGCCTGACGCGCGACGAGGAGCAGCGGCTGCGCCGCCATTCCAAGTCGATCATCATCAAGGACGCCCGTTCGCCGGAGCGTCTGCTCGACGAGGTGACGCTGTTCCTGCACCAGGTCGAATCGAGCCTGCCGCCGGAGCGCCAGCGGATGCTGCGCGAGGCGCGCAACCGCGAGTCGACGCTCGAAGGCCGGCGCATCCTGGTCGTGGAAGACGACGTGCGCAACATCTTCGCCCTGTCGAGCGTCCTGGAGCCGAAGGGCGCGATCGTCGCGATCGCCCGCAACGGCCGCGAGGCGATCGAGGCGCTCGAGAAGAGCGGCGGCGCGGAGCCCGTCATCGATCTCGTGCTGATGGACATCATGATGCCGGAGATGGACGGCTACACGGCGATGCGCGAGATCAGGAAGCGAGCCGAGTGGAAGAAGCTGCCGATCATCGCGCTCACCGCCAAGGCGATGAAGGACGACCAGGAGAAGTGCCTGGCCGCCGGCGCCAACGACTACATCGCCAAGCCGCTCGACGTCGAGAAACTGCTCTCGCTGATGCGCGTATGGATGCCCAAGTAGCCGGCGCGGCCGACAGCGCCGACAGCGCCTCCAGCGCCTCCAGCGACGACGCGATCGAGCGAAGGCTCCTCGTCGACGCGATCTATCTCAAGTACCACTACGATTTCCGCGACTACGCCGGCGCCTCGATGAAGCGCCGGCTGACGGCGGCGATGACGCACTTCGGCTGCGCCACGCTGTCGCAGCTGCAGGACCGCGTGATGCACGAAGCGGCGCTGTTCCCGCGCCTGCTCGACTACCTCACCGTGCAGGTCAGCGAGATGTTCCGCGACCCAGGCTATTTCCTCGCCCTGCGCGAATCGGTGGTGCCGCTGCTGCGCACCTACCCGTCGCTCAAGCTCTGGGTCGCCGGCTGCAGCTCGGGCGAGGAAGCCTATTCGCTGGCCATCCTGCTGCGCGAGGAGGGCCTGCTCGAGCGGGCCCTCATCTATGCCACCGACATCAATCCGCAGGCGCTGAAGCAGGCCGAGGCCGGCGTCTACGCCCTCGAGCGCCTGCCGGCCTTCACCGAGAACCACCGGCGCTCTGGAGCGAAGAGCTCGCTCTCCGACTACTACACGGCCGCCTACGGCCGGGCGGCGATCGACAAGTCGCTGAAGAAGCACATCGTCTTTTCCGACCACAGCCTGGCGACCGACAGCGTCTTCGCCGAGATGCAGATCGTGTCGTGCCGCAACGTGCTCATCTACTTCGACAAGGCGCTGCAGGATCGCGCCCTCGGCCTGTTCGCCGATTCGCTCTGCCGCCAGGGCTTTCTCGGCATCGGCTCGAAGGAATCGATCCGTTTCTCGGCCCAGGCCGCGGCCTTCGACGAGCTGGTGCCGCGCGAGCGCATCTACCGCAAGCGGGGGCCGACGTGAGCGCGGGCGCGACGCTGGCCGGTCGGGTCGACGCCGTCGTCATCGGCGCGTCGGCGGGCGGCGTCCAGGCCCTGTCGCGCTTGCTGCCCGCGTTTCGCCCCGGCACGCGTGCGCCGGTCTTCGTCGTCCTGCACCTGCCGCGCGACCGGCCGAGCCTGCTGGTGCAGATCTTCGAGCCGAAGTGCGCGCTGCCGGTGCGCGAGGCGGAAGACAAGGAGCCGGTCGAGGCCGGCACGCTCTATGTCGCGCCGCCCGACTACCACCTCCTCGTCGATGCCGGTCCGCGCCTGTCGCTCTCGGCCGACGATCCGGTCCACTACTCGCGGCCCTCGATCGACGTGCTGTTCGAATCGGCCGCCGACCTCTACCGCGGTCGCCTCCTCGGCATCCTCCTGAGCGGCGCCAACGAGGACGGCGCCGCCGGCGCCGATGCGATCCGGCGCGCCGGCGGCCTCACCATCGTGCAGAACCCGGACACCGCGCTGTCGTCGCAGATGCCGCAATCCGCGCTGCGCCTGTTCGAGCCGACCTACGTGCTCGGTCTCGACGCCATCGCCGGGCTGCTCGGCACGCTGGATGCCACGGCCGCGGCCGACACAGCCGCGCGGGCTGCTCCTCGCACCGACACGACCGCCGAACGATGACGCCCACGCCTGCCCCCGTCACCTGCCTGATCGTCGACGACCTCGAGGACAACCTCGTCGCCCTCGAGGCACTGCTCGACGACCCGGGCGTGCAGGTGCTCCGTGCGAAATCGGGTGCCGCGGCGCTGGAGCTGATGCTCTTGCATCCCGTCGCCCTGGCCCTGCTCGACGTGCAGATGCCCGAGATGGACGGCTTCGAGCTGGCCGAGCTGATGCGCGGCAGCGAGCGCACCCGCCACATCCCGATCATCTTCGTGACCGCCGGCCTCGGCGACCAGCGGCGCGTCTTCAAGGGCTACGACAGCGGTGCGGTCGACTTCCTGCTGAAGCCGATCGAGCCGCACGTGCTGAAGAGCAAGGCGCGCGTCTTCTTCCAGCTGTACCGGCAGAAGCTCCAGCTCGCCGACGAGCTGCGCGAGCGCACCGAGACGCTGCGCATGAACGAGCTGTTCACCGCCATGCTCGGCCACGACCTGCGCGGTCCGCTGGCCGCGATCGTCATGGCGACGATGGTCATCGAGCGCAAGGCCGGCGAGGACAACCTGCGCAAGATCGCCGGCCGGGCCCTGTCGAGCGCCAAGAGCATGAGCCGCATGATCGAGGACATGCTCGATCTCGCGCGTTCGCGGATCGGCGCCGGCATCGCCGTGCGGCGCGTCCACGGCGACCTCGCGCAGCCGCTGCATCGCATCGTCGAGGAATGCGCCTCGGCCAATCCGGAGCGCCGCGTCGAGTGGGAAGCGGTCGGCGAATTCACGGGCGAATGGGACGGCGACCGCCTGGCCCAGGTCGCGTCCAACCTGATCGGCAACGCGCTGCGCCACGGCGACCCGAGCGGGCCGGTTCGGGTGCGTCTCGACGGGCGCGACGCCGCCAGCGTCGTCTTCACGGTCTCCAACGCCGGTAGGATTCCCGAGACGCTGCTGCCGCATATCTTCGATCCGTTCCGCGGCCGCGACGAACCCTCGGCACGCGGCGACGGGCTCGGCCTCGGCCTCTACATCGTGCAGCAGATCGTCGCCGCGCACCGTGGCAGCGTCGAGGTCGCGAGCGTCCACACCGAGACGCGCTTCGTCGTGCGCCTGCCGCGCAGCGCCCGCGACCTGCCGGTCGACGCGGCCGTGGCGCCACCGCCGGGAGCGGCGGCATGAGCTTCCTGCGCCGCGAGAAGAAGAAGGCCGGCCGCATCCTCGTGGTCGAGGACGACTGGGACATTCTCGAAGTGCTCAAGCTGATGCTCGAGTACGAGGGCCACCAGGTGGTCACGGCCAAGCACGGCAAGGCGGCGCTGGCGGCCGCGGCGTCGAAGACCTTCGACCTGGTCGTGATGGACATCTCGATGCCGGAGATGAGCGGCATCGACGTGGCCACCGCGCTGCGTGCCGCGGCCAGGACGGCCGATCTCTACATCGTCATCCACACCGGCCTCGACGAGCACTGGGTGCGCGAGCGGTTCTCCGACTACGACGCCTTCCTGACCAAGGCCGAAGACGCCGACGTCCTGGTCGATGTCATCGCCAGGCTGCTGGCGCAGCCGAAGGTGCCGGGCGGCCGGCGCAACGCCAGGGCGGCCGAGGCGAGCTTCAGCGCCGAGGACGTGGTCCGGGCGCAGCAGGGGCTGCGCGCGTCGATGGGCCTCGGGCCGGAGGCGTTCGCGCTGGCGCCCTTCATCGCCATGCTGGCCGGAGAAATCGATCAGCTGCGCAAGATCGGCCGCACCGACGACGAGATCGCCGCGCTGCTCTCGTCGACGC
>CAZZVH010000096.1:0-10137 GCA_964657365.1 uncultured Burkholderiaceae bacterium | reverse complement strand
TCGTGTACCCGGCCGCCCGGTCGGGGCTCGGCCGCCGGGCCGAGGTCGTCGCCGCGTCGCCACGGACCTTGAACTTCGTCCAGGCCGGGCGGCTCACGCTGCTGCCCGTCGTCGCCGGCCAGCTGGTCAGGGAAGGCGGCCTGCTGGCCACGCTGGAGCCAGACCCGAACGGCCAGCTGGCGTTCGTCCAGGCACGGAACGCGGTGCAGCTGACGCAAGCCGAGCTGCAGCGGCTGACCGAGCTCAAGGCATTGCAGCTCGCGACGACATCGCAGGTCGATGCGGCGGCAAAGGCACACCAGGACGCCCTCGCCGCCCTGGCAGTGCAGAAATCGCTCGGCGCGGGCGACGCATCGCCATCGCTGCGCGCGCCGTTCGACGGCGTGGTCCTCGCCGTGCCGGCCGCACAGGGCGACAGGATCGCCGCCGGCGCCCCGGTCGTGCAGCTGGCGTCGAGCCGTGCTTCCAGGGTTCGCATCGGCATCGAGCCGACCGATGCGCGACGGGTCGCGCCCGGGACCCGGGTGTCGCTGGTGGCGCTCGACCGGCCGGAAGCGTCCTTCGTCGTGTCGGTGTCCGAGGTCCAGGGTGCGCTGGATCCGAAGACGCAGTTGGTGAATGCGATCGCCGACCTTCCTTCCGCGTGGTCGGCCCGCCTCGTTCCGGGAACGCGGCTGCGCGCGACCCTCATGCTGGATCGACGGCAGGCACCTGTCGTCCCCCGGAACGCAGTGCTGAGCGACGAGCAGGGCGACTACCTGTTCCAGATCGACGGCGGCACGGCGCACCGCACGCCGGTCAGGAAGGGCATCGAGTCGGGCGGCCTCGTCGAGGTCGACGGCGCCGATCCGGCCAGGCCGGTCGTGACCGTCGGCAACTACGAGCTCGAGGACGGCATGCGGGTCCGGATCCAGCCGCCATGAACGCGGGCACCTGGGCGTTCGGCCACCGCCGTTCCGTGTTGTTCCTGCTCGCCGCGCTGGCGTGCTGCGGCGTCGTCGTCGGCGTCGGCTTGCCTGCCTCGCTGTTCCCGAGCATCGACTTCCCGCGCGTCGTCGTCTCGATCGACGCCGGAGACCAGCCGGCCGAACAGATGGAGGTGCAGACGACCCGACCGGTCGAAGTGGCGATCCGTCGCGTCGCCGGCGTGCGCAGCGTGCGGTCGACGACGAGTCGCGGCTCGGCGGAGATCTCGGTCAATTTCGACTGGGGCCTCGACATGGCCAGCGCCACCCTCCAGGTCGACGCGGCGGCCACCCAGGTGCTCGCCCGATTGCCTCCTGGCACCGTCCTGACGACGAAGCGCATGGATCCGACGGTCTTTCCGATCATCGCCTACAGCCTGACATCGGCGACGCTGTCGCCGACGCGGCTGCGCGAACTCGCCGATCTGCGGATCGCGCCTGCGCTGTCGTCGATCGCCGGCGTGTCGCGGGTCCAGGCCATCGGCGGGGCGCTCGCCGAGATCGAAGTGCTGGTCGATCCGACGCGACTGCAGGCCCGCGACCTCGCGCTCGACGACGTCACGAAAGCGCTGGCGGCAGCCAACGTGATCACCGCGGTCGGCCGAGTCGAAGACCGGTACAAGCTCCTCCTGGTGCTGACCGACGCGCCACTCGACACCGCCGATGCGATCGGCCGGACCATCGTGGCGACCGGCGGCAACGGCGTGGTCCTGCTACGCGACATCGCGACGGTGCAGCAGGGCAGCGTCCCGGAATGGACCCGGGTCACCGCCGACGGGCGGGCCGCCGTGCTGCTGTCGATCTATCAACAACCCGGCAGCAACAGCGTCCGGATCGCGGCGGACGTCAAGGCCGCGTTGCAATCCCAGGCTGGGCAATGGCCGCCCGGCGTACGCATCGCCAACTGGTACGACCAGAGCGACCTGGTGCTCGCGTCCGCGAGCAGCGTGCGCGATGCGATCCTGATCGGCGCGGTCCTGGCGGCGATCGTGCTCTACGTGTTCCTTCGCGACCTGCGGATCACGCTGATCGCCGTGGCGGTGGTGCCGGCCGTCCTCGCGCTCACCGTCCTCGTCCTGCGCGGTCTCGGCCTCGGCTTCAACATCATGACGCTCGGCGGCATGGCCGCCGCGGTCGGCCTCGTCATCGACGACGCGATCGTCATGACCGAGCACATCGTCCGGCGGATGCGCGAAGAGACCGGCGACACCCGCGCCACGGTGATCCGCGCCGCCGGCGAATTCCTGCGCCCGCTGGCGGGCTCCAGTGCCGCGTCGCTGGTGATCTTCGCGCCCCTGGCCTTGCTGACCGGCGTGACGGGCGCCTTCTTCAAGGCGCTGTCGATCACCATGGCGGCCAGCCTCGTCATCTCGTTCCTCGTCACGTGGCTGGCCGTTCCGATCCTGGCCGCGAGCTGGCTCCGTGGCGGCCCGGCCGCCGAATCCGGGCGCATCGACCGCTGGTGCCGCGATCGGTACGCCTCGGTGCTCGGACGTCTGCTGGACCGGCCGTGGCTGGTCCTGGTCGGCCTGGTGCCGCTGGCGGTGCTCGGCATCGTTGCATTCACGCAGGTCGGCAGCGGCTTCATGCCGTCGATCGACGAAGGCGGCTTCGTGCTCGACTACCGCAGCCGGCCTGGCACGGCGCTCTCGGAGACCGATCGCCTGCTGCGCCAGGTCGAGTCGCTGATCACCGCGACGCCGGACGTGCTCACCTATTCGCGGCGCACCGGCACCGGCCTCGGGGGCGGCCTCAGCGAGGCGAATTCGGGCGACTTCTTCATCCGCCTGAAGACGACCGGCCGGCGACCGGTCGACCAGGTGATGGACGATCTGCGCGGACGGATCGAGTCGACGGTGCCCGGGCTGTCGATCGAGATGGCGCAGCTGATGGAAGACCTGATCGGCGACCTCACCGCGGTGCCGCAGCCGGTCGAGATCAAGCTCTACGCGGATCGCCCTGCCGATCTCGACCGCGCCGCGCGCAGCGTCGCACTCCACCTCGCGAAGGTGCCGGGCATCGTCGACGTCAAGGACGGCATCAACATCGCCGGCGACGCCCTGGAGATCCACGTCGACCGCGCCAGGGCGGCCCTGGAAGGCGTCGATCCGGGCCAGGTCTCCAGCCAGGTCGCGGCCCAGCTGAGCGGCAGCGTCGCGACCAGGATCCTGTCGGGCGTCCAGCTGGTGGGCGTGCGGGTCTGGGTGCCGCCGTCGCTGCGGTCAAGCGCGGCCGACGTCGGCGACCTGCGCATGCGCGCACCCGACGGCCACCTGTTTCCGCTGCGGCGCGTCGCGCAGGTGGACACGGTGACGGGCCAGCCGGAGATCGACCGGGAGAATCTGCGGCGCATGGTCGGTGTCACTGCCCGCATCTCCGGCCGCGACCTGGGCTCGGTGGTCGCCGACGTGAAGGCCATGCTGGCCGGCAACGGCGTGCTGCCAAGCAACGTGCAGTTCGCGCTCGGCGGCCTCTACGAGCAGCAGCAGATCGCGTTCAAGGGACTGATCGGCGTCTTCGTCGCCGCTGCGGCGCTGGTGTTCCTGCTGCTGCTTTTCCTGTACGAGAGCTTTCGGCTGGCGCTGTCCGTCATCCTCGCGTCGCTGACGTCGGTGTCGGCTGTGTTCATCGGCCTCTGGCTGACCGGGATCGATTTGAACATCACGGCGATGATGGGCATGACGATGATCATCGGCATCGTCACCGAAGTCGCGATCTTCTATTTCTCCGAGCAGCAGTCGCTGGTCGGCGTGCCGCTGGCGCGCTCGCTCATCGAAGCCGGCCAGAACCGGATGCGCCCCATCGCCATGACGACCTTCGCCGCCATCCTCACCTTGCTGCCGCTCGCCTTCGCGCTCGGCCGCGGCTCGGAGATGCAGCAGCCGCTGGCGATCGCCATCGTCTCGGGCCTGCTGGTTCAGCTTCCCCTGGTGCTGCTGGCGATGCCGGTGGCCTTCCACGCCATGCACGGCCGCGCCGCCCAGGCGCCCGTTCCCATCGAAAGCCCACCATGACATCCGCTCGTCGCTTCGCCGCCCTCGCCACTGCCGGACTCGGCGCCATCCTGCTGTCGATCGTTCCGGGCGGCCAGCGCACCGCCTTCGCGCAGGCCGTGCCGGGGCCCGCCTCCGCGCACGTGTCTCGCCACGTCGTCGGCGGCGTCGGGGGCTGGGACTATCTGGAGGCGGATCCGGCGGGCAAGCGCCTGTTCCTCTCGCGCGGCGACCGTGTCGACGTCGTGGACCTGGCCAGCATGCAGGTGACGCAGAGCATCGCCGCCACGGCCGGCGTGCACGGCATCGCACTCGCACCGGACCGGCAGCTCGGCTACACCAGCAACGGCAGGGCGGGCTCGGTCACGGTGTTCGAGCTCGGCACGCTGCGCACGGTCGACGAGATCAAGGGCGTGGGAGACAACCCCGACGCGATCGTGTACGACAGCGGATCCGGCCGCGTCTTCGCGTTCGGCGGCCGCTCGCACGACGCCGTCGTGATCGACGCCGCCAGCCGCCGTGTGACCGGTTCCATCCCGCTGCCCGGCAAGCCCGAGTTCGCAGTGGTCGACGGCCGGGGGAGCGTTTTCGTGAACATCGAAGATCGTCATTCGCTGATCAGGATCGACGCCGCGGCGATGAAGGTCACGGCCGACTGGCCGTTGAACGGCTGCGAGGAACCCACCGGGCTGGCGATCGATGGCGGTCACCACCGGCTGTTCTCCGTGTGCGCCAACCACGTCATGAAGGTGATCGATGCGGACATGGGTGCCTTGGTGGCCACCGTGCCGATCGGCACCGGCCCCGACGCCGTCGCGTTCGACCGTGGCGCCGGCCTCGTCCTGTCGTCGAACGGCGAAGGCACGCTCACCGTCATCCGCCAGCTCGATCCCGATCGCTATGCCGTCGCCGGCACGGTCGTCACGCAGCGGGGCGCACGCACCATGGCGCTCGACGAGACGACGCACCGCGTCTACCTGGTCAGCTCCGAATTCGCACCGGCCGCGGCCAGCGCGGCATCGCCGCGGCCGGTCCAGGTGCCCGGAACCTTCGCCGTCCTGACCGTCGACCTCACGGCGTGGCTGCGTTGACGGTCTCTGGCCGTCAACATGTCCAGGGCGCGTGCGAGAACGCGTGCGGGATCGATGCCTTCCAGGCACGCGCTGGCGCTGTCACGATGGTCGGCGCAGCCTGCCTTGCCGCAGGGCACGCAGGGCTGGCTGCCCTGCAGCATCACGATCGGCGCGCGGCGTTGCGCCGATGCTTTCTCCGTCTGCCAGGGCGAGCCGTCCGTTGACGGACCGACGGGGCCCCAGCGCATCGGATTGGTGGGGCCGAACAGGGTCAGCACGGGCCCGCCGAGCGCAGCCGCGAGGTGCGTGACCGAGGCATCGGGCCCGACGTACAGGGACGCGCTGCGCAACAGCGACGCCAGTTGTCCGAACGCGAGACCGCTGGCATCGACGACGTCCGCCACGCCGCCCGATCCGGCGGCGTCGACGATCTTGGCGCGATCCGCCGGCGCACCGCTTCCCGTCAGCACCACCTGCCGCTGCGCTCCGACGAGGCCTTCGATCAGCCGGCGATAGTGCGCGACCGGCCACTGCTTGTAGTTCCACATCGACGGCACGTGGACGACGACGTAACCCGGGCGAAGCCGTGCCTGCAGCGCCGTGGGAAGCGGCTGGTCGGCCGGCGGCACTGCCGCTCCCGGCGCGAGGAACGCGCCGCTCCGCCACGGATCGAGCAGCCGGCGCTTCTCGTCGACAACGCGAACGGCGCCCAGGTCGCCGGCACGCGTCACGGCGTGGTGCAGGAGCAGCCGCTTCCACCAGGCGTGCTTGGCCCGCTCCGGCACGATGCCGACGCGAACGCGCGCGGCCAGAAAGCCGTACAGGTGGGCGCGGTCGCTGTGCTCGGTGACGACGGCGAGGTCGTAGGCACGCCAGAGACCGCGCGCGAAAGCCAGCCGTGCCGTCGTCGACGCGCCGGCCGGCACCTCGATGCGCTGCCGCACGTCCGGGTTGCCGTCGAGCATGCCCAGCGTGTTCGCGAAGCCGAGGACGTCGATCGACGCATCGGGCCAGAGCAGACGCATGTCGCGGATGAGCGGCGTCGTCAGCAGGACGTCGCCGATCTGCCGCGTGACGACGACCAGGATCCGGCGCGGCGACGCCTGCCCGGCACGGAATGCGTTGCGCCGCAGGGCGCTCCCTTGAAGCGCGGCCACCGCACCCGGCGAACCGGCCAGCACGCGATGTGACGAGGTCGCTTTCATGAACGAACCATAAGCCACGCCGGATGCAAGACGCGTGGATGGGGCGTGGGATTTGTGCAGGACGTCTCGGCCGCGCACAACGCTTTCGCAACGCTTTGCTCCACGGCCCGGCAACGCTTCGTCGATGCTTGCTCCACGAACGGCGCTCGAAGCCCGTCGCGTTGGGGATAACGAGCAAGTCACGCGCCGCGGAACTTGACGTCGGTCAAGAGCGCGCGCGCCGAAGCGGCACACAGTGAGACGCGGCGGTACCGCCGCGATCATCGTCGTCGACGATGCCACCGACGTCACCGAAAGCGTGACGCATCAAAACATTGGAGAGACAAGCAGATGGAACACAAACTGAGCAAGTGCGCGAGCGCCGTGGCCCTCCTGATCGGCACGAGCCTTCTCGGCGCCCACGGCAGCGCGTTCGCGCAAAGCAACGGCAACGACGCGCTGAGGCAGAAGATCGACCTGATGCAGGAACAGATCGACATGCTCCGCGCGCAGCTGGACAAGATGGCGAAGCAGGCACCGGCGGCACCCGCCGTGCCGCCACCCCAGGCGTCGTCGCCGTCCATGGCTGCGGCAGCGCAGGGATCGGGCGGCCACGACTGGCTCGAGCGCAAGCCGGGCCCCGGCCTGACGTTCCTGACCCGAGGCGGCGAAGTCTCGATCTACGGCAACCTCGACATCTCGCTCGACGACGCGACCAAGGGCATCGCCGGCAAGACCGCGGCCAACGCGCCGACGACGCCGATCGGCCGCACCGGCTGGTTGCCGGACGTGTCGACGAACCTCTCCTACATCGGCGTGCGCGGCATGCAGTCGCTCGGCTCGTTCCCGGCCAATTTCGTCTACCAGCTGGAGACGCAGATCGACGTCTCGGCGGCATCCGGCACGAGCGCGACCAACAGCAACTCGAGCGACGTCGTCAAGGGCGGCCTGACCTCGCGCAACAGCTTCATCGGCCTCTCGTCGCCCGAGTGGGGAGCCTTCAAGATCGGCAAGACCGACGGGCCGTACAAGTCGTCGACGGCCGCGCTCAATCCGTTCTCCGGCATGTGGGGCGACTATTCCGTGATCATGGGCAACACCGGCGGCGACAACCGCGTCGAGTTCGCGACACGGCTCGACCACGCCCTCTGGTACGAGTCGCCGGTGTGGAGCGGCTTCTACGTCAACGCGCTGGTCTCGCCGGGGCAGAACCGGGCCAGCGACAGCAGCAACCTGGCCTCGGGCGAAGTCGACTGCGCCGGTGGCAACGTTCCCGGCAGCGGCGGCCTGCCGGTGTCCTGCAACGACGGCGCCTACGGTTCCGCCTACAGCATCAGCGCGAGCTATCGACTGGAAGGCCTGTACGCGACGGCCGCCTACGAATTGCATCGCGCGGTGAACCGCACCAGCGACCTGGGCACCTTCGATCCCACCGACGTCGCCGACGAACACGCGGCCAAGATCGGCGTGCAGTATTCGCTGCCCACCGGCACGACGCTGAACGCGATCTTCGAGGACATGAAGCGGAGCGTCCCCGCCGCACTGGCCGCGCAGAACGAGCGCAGCCGGACCGGCTACTGGCTCGCTGTCACGCAGCAGATCGGCAGCAGCGACAGCCTGAACGCCGGCTGGGCCCATGCCAACAAGGCGCCGGGCGATCCGGGGCAGCACAACACGCCGGGTGGCGCCGGGTCGGACAACTCGGCCAACATGTTCACGCTGGCGTGGAAGCACCAGGTCGACAAGCAGTTCGGCTTCTACGCCGACTACGCGGCGACGTTGAACAAGGGAGCGGCCCACTACGACCTCGGCGCCGGTGGCCGTTCGGTGACGACCGATTGCCACGACGCGTCCAACCCGGACACGACCGGCTTCGATCCGAACGGCAACGCGCCGCATTGCTGGGCCGGCGGTCACCTCCAGGGCGTGAGCGTCGGGATGCGCTACAACTTCTAGGGTCGCGTGCGGATTCCGTCGCCCAGCCGTTTCCACGGCAGGTCGCCCGGATCCGCGGCCATCGGCCCGGCCGCCTTCGCGACGATGATCTCCGAGGCGATCGGCGTGAAGTCGGCGCGGAAGTGGTTGGAGCTCTTGACGACGAGGATCTTCATTGCCTCCGGCTGGATGCCGACGAAACGGAACAGCTCGCGATCGAGCAGCTGCTTCTTGCCGCTCGTCACCACCACCAGGATGCCCTCGATCTCGAGGCAGGCGCACGCGCCGAGCGCGACCGTGAGGCCGGTCATCATCGGGCCCTTGAGCGTGACGACGCCGTCGCTGACGGCGCGCACCTTGAATTCGCCCTGCACGGGCGCGTCGCTCGGCTGTCCAGTGAACGTGGGCACCGCGCGGCCGAGCGAGAGCACGACCGTGGCGCCGACGCCGGCAGCCACCGCGCGTGCCGAGGCCGGCGCATCCCACAGCATGCCGAGCGCCACCTGTCCCGGGAAGGCGCGGCCGGCCCGTTGCTGGAGCAGCGCGTGCAACAGGCCGGTGGTGTTGCTGTCGCCACCGGCGCCGGGGTTGTCCTGCGTGTCGGCGACGACGACAGGTGCGGTGCGCCGGGCCGCCAGCGCGATCGCTTTCGCCACCGCCTCGTGCGCCTCGAGAAACGCCAGTTGCCACTGCGCCGGCTCGGCCACCCGCGCGTAGAGACGCGCGACGGCCGCCTCGGCGCGCTCGCCGTACGACCAGACCATCGGCGCGCACTCGTCGAAATCCGCCGCCGGAAACGCCATGCAGAAGCTCGACACGGTGCCCATGGCCGCGTCCATCTCCACCAGCTCGCCATAGAGGCCCTTGGCCGGCTCCATCCACGTGCTCTGCGCGTTGAGCGGGATCAGGAACGGCAGTCGCCGGTAGGCCATCGGCTCGCGCCGGCCGAGCTGGAAGCGGCGCGCCAGCAGCTCGGCCGCGAGTTCGCCGGTCGCCGCCATGTCGACGTGCGGATAGCTGCGGTACGAGACCATCGCGTCGGCCTCGGCGAGCATGCGCAGCGTGACGTTGGCGTGCAGGTCGAGGCTGGCGACGATGGGCACGTCGGCGCCGACCAGCTGGCGGATGCGCGCCAGCAGCTCGCCCTCCGTGTCGTCGATGTGGGTCGCGACAGCGGCGCCGTGCAGGTCGAGGTAGACGGCGTCGAAGCCGCCCGCCGCGACATCGGCGAGGATCGACGCGGCGATGCGCTCGAACGCGTCTTCGGTGACCTGCGCCGACGGGATCGCGCCGCACCAGCTGCTCGGCAGCAGCTCCCAGCCGCGCGTCTTCGCGGCGTCGATGAAGCCGCCGATGGGGATATTGACGCCGCGCATCTTGTCGAGCATCGGCCGGCCGTGGATGAAGGCCGGGAACGAGTCGCCGCGGTTGAAGGCGGCCCAGTCGGCCGGGCTCGGCGCGAAGGTGTTGGTCTCGTGCTGGTAGCCGGCGACGAGGATCTTCATGGGATGCCTTTCAGGCGATGGCGGCCGGTGCCGATGCCAGCAGCTTGCGCGTGTACTCGTGCTGCGGCCGCGCGTAGAGCTCGCCGGTCGGGCCTTCCTCGACGATCCGGCCCTGGTGCATGACGATGATGCGGTCGCACAGCTGCGCCGCGACGCGCAGGTCGTGCGTGATGAAGAGCAGGCCGAGGCCGAGCTCGCCCTGGATGTCGCGCAGCAGCTGCAGGATCTGCGCCTGCACGCTGACGTCGAGCGCGCTGACGGCTTCGTCGGCGACCAGCACGTGCGGCCGGCATGCGAGCGCGCGGGCGATCGCCAGGCGCTGCCGCTGGCCGCCGCTGAACTGCGCCGGATAGCGCTGCAGGCCTTCACGCGGCAGCCGTACCTGGTCCATCAGCTGCCCGGCCAGCGCGCGCGCCTCGGCGGTCGTGGCGCCGAAGTTCACGGCGCCTTCGATGATCGAATCGCCGACGCGGCGGCGCGGG
>CAZZVH010000095.1:9596-10235 GCA_964657365.1 uncultured Burkholderiaceae bacterium | reverse complement strand
CGGTGGTGGGGCTGGCGATGTCGGTCGTCATGTCGCAGCCATGCTACCCGGCAGGAGCCCGGAGTCGCCGAGCGGTCGGTCGACGACCCGCGGCGGCGACGGGCATCGCCACCGCCGCGACGGCGCCGGCTTCGACCGACCGGCGACGATCTCAGCGCGCCAGCGCCGCCTTCACCGCGCGCGACGCGATCACGCTGATCATCGCGGCACGGTACTCGGCCGAGCCGTGCAGGTCGCCGTTGATGTCGTCGACGGGCATCTTCACGGCCTTCGCCGCCTCGGGCGTGAAGCTCTTGTTCAACGCCTCCTCGATCGGCGTCGCCCGGAACACGCTGCCCTTGGCGCCCGTGACGGCCACCCGCACGCCGCCGGCCAGCTTCGCGACGCAGACGCCGACCAGCGCGAACCGGGACGCCTGCTGCTTGTACTTGATGTAGTCGGCCGTCTTCACCGCCGGGAAGCTCACCGCGACGATCATCTCGCCGGGTTGCAACGCGGTCTCGTAGAGGCCGGTGAAGAAAACGTCGCCGGCGATGGTGCGCCGGTCGGTGTGGATCGTCGCGTTCATCGCCAGCACGCCGGCCGGGTAGCAGGCCGCCGGGTCGGCGTTGGCGATCGAGCCGCCGATGGTGCCCATGT
>CAZZVH010000095.1:0-9586 GCA_964657365.1 uncultured Burkholderiaceae bacterium | reverse complement strand
CACCATCGGATCGCCGATGCCGCCGGCCAGATCGGCGATCGCCGGCACGATGCGCCGGACGTCGGCGTTCGAGGCGACCGATGCGTGCGTCGCCATCGCGCCGATCGTCACGCCGTTGCCGTCGGCCTTGATCGTCCGGAGGTCGGCGACGCCGCCGAGATCGACGAGCCGCTCCGATTGCGAGAGTCGCAGGCGCATCGCCTGGATCAGGCTCTGGCCGCCGGCGAGATAGCGGGTGTCGGCGCCGGTGGCGGCCGCCTTGGCGGCGTCGCGGCTGGACGGCCGCTGGTAGTCGAATGCGTACATGGGAATGTCTCCAGGTGATCAGGCGGCGATGCCGTGCAGGGCGCGCCAGACGCGCTCCGGCGTGGCCGGCATGGCGATGCTCTCGACGCCGAGCGCGTCGGTGAGGGCGTTGATGTAGGCCGGCGGCGAGCCGATCGCGCCGGCCTCGCCGCAGCCCTTGACGCCGAGCGGGTTGTGCGTGCACGGCGTCGAGGTGGTCGCGAGCTGGATGTTCGGCACGTCGACGGCGCGCGGCATGGCGTAGTCCATGTACGAGCCCGTCACCAGCTGGCCCGACGACGTGTCGTAGACGCAGCCTTCCATCATCGCCTGGCCGAGCCCCTGCGCGATGCCGCCCTGCACCTGGCCCTCGACGATCATCGGGTTGACGATGTTGCCGAAATCGTCGACGGCGACGAACTGCGCGATGTGCACCTGTCCGGTCTCCGGGTCGACCTCGACCTCGCAGATGTAGCTGCCGGCCGGGTAGGTGAAGTTGGTCGGGTCGTAGAACGCGTTCTCGTTGAGGCCGGGCTCGAGCTTGTCGAGCGGATAGTTGTGCGGCACGTAGGCCGTCAGCGTGACCGAGCCCCACGGCACCTTCTTGTCGGTGCCGGCAACCCGGAACTCGCCGTTCTCGAACTCGATGTCGGTGTCGGCCGCCTCGAGCAGGTGGGCGGCGATCTTCTTGCCCTTGGCGATGATCTTGTCGACCGCCTTGACGATGGCGGTGCCGCCGACCGAGAGCGAGCGGCTGCCGTAGGTGCCCATGCCGAACGGCACGCGGCCGGTGTCGCCGTGGACGATCTCGACGTTCTCGACCGGGATGCCGAGCTTGCCGGCCACCACCTGCGCGAACGTGGTCTCGTGGCCCTGGCCATGGCTGTGCGAGCCGGTGAACACGGTGACCGTGCCGGTCGGGTGCACGCGCACCTCGCCGGCCTCGAACAGGCCGGCGCGCGCACCGAGCGCACCGGCGATGTTCGACGGCGCCAGGCCGCAGGCCTCGATGTAGCAGGAGTAGCCGAGGCCACGCTTCATGCCCTTCGCTTCCGAAGCCTTCCGGCGCGCCGGGAAGCCGGCGACGTCGGCCATCTGCATCGCCTTGTCAAGGTGGGCGGCGTAGTTGCCGGTGTCGTAGGTGAGGCCGACAGGCGTCGCGTAGGGGAAGGTGGTGATGAAGTTCTGGCGGCGGATCGCCGCCGGATCCATCTTCATGTCGCGCGCGCACTGCTCGACGATGCGCTCGACCACGAAGGTCGCCTCCGGACGGCCGGCGCCGCGGTAGGCATCGACGGGCGAGGTGTTCGTGAACACCGCCTTCACCTCGGCGTAGATGGCCGGCGTCCTGTATTGGCCGGCGAGCAGGGTCGCGTAGAGGATGGTCGGCACGCACGAGGCGAAGGTCGAGAGATAGGCGCCCATGTTGGCGATCGTCTTCACGCGCATCGCCAGGAAGTTGCCTTGCCCGTCCATCGCCATCTCGACCGTGCTGACGTGGTCGCGGCCGTGCGCGTCGGTGAGGAACGATTCGCTGCGCTCGGCGGTCCACTTGATCGGCCGGCCGACGTGCTTGCTCGCCCAGACCAGGGCCACGTCTTCCGGGTAGAGGAAGATCTTCGAGCCGAAGCCGCCGCCCACGTCGGGCGCGATCACGCGCACCTTCGATTCCGGCAGGCTCAGCACGAAGGCGCACATGAGCAGCCGCTCGACGTGCGGGTTCTGGTTCGAGACGTACAGCGTGTAGCTCTGGTCCGACCTGTTGTAGCCGGCGTTGACCGCCCGCGGCTCCATCGCGTTCGGGATCAAACGGTTGTTGACGATGTCGAGCTTGCTGACATGCGCCGCCGTCGCGAACGCGGCATCGACCGCCGCCTTGTCGCCGTGGCCCCAGTCGTAGCAGACGTTGTCGGCGACCTCGTCGTGCACCGCGGAGCCGATCGTCTGCACCGTGGTGATGTCGATCACCGGCGGCAGCTCGTCGTAGTCGACCTCGATCAGCTCGGCGGCGTCCTTCGCCTCGGCCACCGATTCGGCGATCACCAGCGCGACCTGGTCGCCGACGTGGCGGACCTTGTCGTGCGCGATCACCGGATGGGCCGGCTCCTTCATCGGCGCGCCGTCCTTGCTGTGGATCAGCCAGCCGCAGGGCAGCCCGCCGATCTTCGCCTCGACCAGGTCGGCCCCGGTGAAGATCGCGATCACGCCGGGCGCGGCTTTCGCGGCGTCGAGCCGGATCGCGCCGATCCGCGCATGCGCATGCGGCGAGCGCAGGAACACGCCGAAGCTCTGGCCGTGCATCGTCACGTCGTCGGTGTACTGGCCGTCACCGGTCAGGAAGCGCCGGTCTTCGCGGCGGCGCAGGCTCTGGCCGATCGGGCCGGTGGTGGCCAGGCCGGCCTCGTTCATGTTGCCCATGGCGTGCTCCTAGGCCGAGACGGGCTTGGCGCCCGACTGGCAGAACTGGATCGACTTGACGATGTTCTGGTAGCCGGTGCAGCGGCAGATGTTGCCGTCGAGCGCCTCGCGGATGCCGGCTTCGTCGACCGTCGGGTTGTCGGCGAGCAGCTGCACGGCCGACATCACCATGCCCGGCGTGCAGAAGCCGCACTGCAGGCCGTGGCACTCGCGGAACGCCGCCTGCATCGGATGCATCTCGGTGCCGGTCGCCAGGCCCTCGATGGTCTTGATCTCGCTGCCCTGCACCTGCAGTGCGAGCATCGAGCAGCTCTTGATGGCGCGGCCGTTCATGTGCACGGTGCAGGCGCCGCACTGGGCGGTGTCGCAGCCGACGTGCGTGCCGGTGAGCTGCAGGTTCTCGCGCAGGAACTGCACGAGCAGCGTGCGTGGGTCGATGGTCGCCTTGACGGCCTTGCCGTTGACGGTGAGTGAAAGCTGGACGTCCACAGGAATCTCCGATGAAAGCTGGGGCGACGACGACCGGATCCGGCCATGCGACGGGCTTGGGGCATTGTTCGAGGCGATCCCGGGGCCGCAAAGGATGGGCTTTCCCTAACTGCGCCGGTCGGGGCATCGGCCGCGGATGCTGTACACCTCATGCCGACGCGGTTGCCCGGCCACGTTTCTAATGCAGGCTCTTTCCGGACGCCACGATGAAACATCTCTCCCTGATCGCCTCTTCCATCGTGCTGGCCAGCGCCGCTGCGGGCACGACGGCGCATGCCCAGGCCAGCGGCACGACCGCCGCCAACCCGGCCGCGAGCTCCGCCACCGCGCCGGCGCCAGCGGCCTCGAGGCCGGCACGTCGGGCGAAGCGACGGGCGGCCGTGCCGGTCGGCGATCCGGGGGTCGCCGGCTCGACCGGCGGTACCCCGGAAGCGTCGTCGCGCACTCCGGGCGGCCCGCCTCCGGGAATGAAGACCGGCATCACCTTTCCGCTTCCGAGCATCGGCGGCGACGGCAAGAAATGACCGGCATGCCGGTCGCGCGTCCGTTCGCGCGGGCGGGACGCGCCGGCGTCAGGCCGCGCAGCTTCGGAAGCCGCTGAACCCGGCATCGTCGTCGGGCGCCGCGAAGCGCCGCAGCCGGGCGCTCACGACCCGGGCCGGCGTCGCCTGGGAGGCGCCGCGCAAGACCTTGGTCGACCCGAAGTACGGCAGCGAAGCCTCGCGCCAGGGGCCTGGCACGTAACCCGGGAACGGCCTGAAGGTGCTGGCCGTCCATTCCTGCACGGCGCCGAAGCGGAAACCGCGCATCGCACCCAGGTGGGCGGCGGCCTCCCATTCGACCTCCGCCGGCAGGCGCCGACCGGCCCACCGGCACCAGGCTTCCGCCTCGTGATGCGTCAGATGCGTCGCCGGCTCGTTGCCGGGCACGCGGGCGAGCTGCCCGAAGCGACGTTGCAGGACGCCGTGCCGCAGTTGCTCGACATGCCGCGGCGTGCGACGCCCTTCGCCGCCCACCCACGACCAGCCGGCCGCGCTCCAGTGGGTGGCGTCGTCGTAACCGCCGTCCTCGACGAATTCGCCGTACTGGGCCCAGCTGACCGGCTGCGCGTCGATCTCGAACTCGGGCACGGCGACCTCGTGCGCTGCGCGCTCGTGATCGAACGCGAAGCCCGGCCCCGAGACGCCGAGGCGCCAGCGTGCGGCCGGAATGAACAGGGGCTGCTGCGACACCGATGGCGGCGTGCGATGGGTCGCCAGGGGGATCGCGCCGGGCGACACGCCGATGCTCTGCGCCAGCACCGCGAACGCTTCGCCGGCCAGGTCTTCGCGCAGCACGGCGAGGCGGTAGAAGTAGAGCGTCGCATCGTCTTCCACGGGCTCGGCGTCGAGCAGCTCCAGCGTGGTCTCGAGCGTGTCGACCAGGTAGCTGCGCAGCATGGCCAGGTCCGGAAGCTCGTCGACAACGGCCCAGCGAGAGGTGCGGGACGATCCGGCCGGGTCGAACCAGCGGTCGGCGTCGGGCAGGATCGAGGCGAGGCGCGGCGCAGCGGTCTCGGCGCGTTCGCCCCGGCGCCGCTGCACGTTGCGTGCGATCCAGTGTTCCTGGAACCACGCGAGATGGCCGATCGACCAGAGCGGTGGCTCGAGCTCGGCGCGCGGCGCGTCGGCGGGCAGGCTGCGCACGCCCGCTTCGCCGAGCGCGTCTTCGAGCGTCGCCGCCCAGCGCAGGGTGCGGTTGCGCGCGTCGATCAGCGCGAGCGAGAGCAGGTCCTTGCCGGCCGAGCGCATGCGCTCGTAGTCGAGCTCGAGAACCGGAGCGCCGATCACGTCGCGTCCATGGCTAGCCCGGGCTGGAGGCCGGCGCCGTCGAGCGGCAGTTGAGCGGCAGGAAGACCGGCGCGACGTTGGTCTTGTTCAGGCCCTTGACCGACATGTTCACCGGCGGCTCCGCGAAGCCGCAGACCCACGCGACCGGCACCAGCGTCGAGCTGTCGATCACGCCGGGCCGGATGCTCAGGACCTTGCCCTGGATCGCCGTGTTCGCGTGGTTGCCGAAGGTGATCTGGATGGCCCCGGACTCGACCGACACGGCACTGATGTAGTTGTTGACGATCATGACCGCCGACGGCAGGCCGGCCGCCCCGTTGTCGAGCGGCATGGTGCCCGCGGCCGCCCACTGCAGCGCGATCGGCGTCTTGGCGATGTCGGCGAGCTTGACCGCGTCGATGATCTGCTCGCGCACGAACTTGTCGGAGAAGCTGGGCACGGCGATCAGGGCGAGGATGGCGATGATCGCGATCACGATCATCAGCTCGAGAAGCGAGAAGCCCGCCGCAGACGCCGCAAGGCAAAGACGGTAAGGTGAGAACCGGACGACGAAGCCGCGCATGCAGGACGAATTGAACGCTCTCGAAATGCTCGGCATCACGCTGCCGAGCCCTGCCTACATTGTCGGCGTCATTCTGTTCAGCGTGATCGGCATGGTTGCGTGGTATGTCGGCCGCCGCCGGCGCCAGGGCGCGGTGAAGTGGCTCGGTCTCGCGCTCATGCTCTACCCGTACGTCGTCTGGGCGACCTGGGGCATCTACGTGGTGGGCATCGCGCTCACGATCGCCGCCTGGGTCGTCAGCCAGCGAGAGTCGAACGCCGGCTGATGCCGGTGGCGAGGCTCGCGACGCCGGCACCGCCGGCCGTCGTCGACGCGACCTTCACGGCTTCCTGGCGTAGGCCGCGTCGAAGGCCGCGCGCAGCTTCCTGCTGACCGGCGGCAGCGCGTCGACCACCGCCTTGGCCCAGTCGAAATACGCCCGGCGCCGCTCCAGCGGCCAGCCGCGCGGCGGGCTCGACGCGACGTCGCGCAGGTTCGAGGTCTTGTCGGCGAGCTTGACCAGCGCGGCGCGCTTGCCGATGTGCGGCGCATGCTCGATCTGCAGACGCTTGCGGTCCTCCTTCGGCAGCGACTTGTCGTCGGTGACCTCGCGGACCACGTCGGCCACCTTGGCGCCGAACAGGGCGCCGATCTCCTCGAACGAGGTGTCGGTGTCCTCGACGGTGTCGTGCAGGAGGGCGGCGATCAGCGTCCGCGTGTCGGTGATGCCGCCCTCCGCGCTCAGCACGCGCGCCAGGTCGACGGGATGGTTGATGTAGGGCGTGGCCGCGGTGTCCTTGCGCCGCTGGTCGCGGTGCTTGCGCGCGGCGAACGCCAGCGCTTCGAACAGTCGTGCTTCGGTGGATCTCTTCTTCATGGGCGAATGAGCGGTGGCTGGCCTGGCGATTCTCGCTTCCTCGGCGCGGACGTCGAAGACGAGCCGTCGTGCGGCCGTCCCGGGCGGCGTCGTCCTACGGACCGGACCCCGGGGCCGAACTTACGCTTCTCCCTCCGGTGCAGACATGCGCTGCCACGCGGCCGAGCCCGCGACCTAGTTGGAGCCCACCATGCAGATCCTTCGCCACACCGCCAGCCGATCCACGCGACACGCCCTGGGCGCCGCTGCCGTCACCGCTGCGATCGCACTCGTCGGCGCATTCGCCGACCCGGCGTTCGCAGGCGACCCGTCCGCCGCCGCGACGGCCGACTCGGCCAACGCGCGCTACCTCAAGGACCGCGCCGACTGCAACGCCGGCAAGACCGCCGAAGATCGCGCCACCTGCCTCAAGGAAGCCGGCGCCGCCGAGGCCGACCGCAAGCGCCACCAGCTCGATACCAACGGCTCGACCGCGCAGAACGCCACCGACCGCTGCAACGTGCTGCCGACGAAAGACAAGGCGGACTGTCTGGCCCGCGTCCAGGGCGCGGCCAAGGCGAACCAGCGCGTGACCACCTCCGGCAGCGTAGCCGGTGGCGGCGTCATCAAGGAAACGACGACGACCACGACTGGCCCGGCCATCGTGATCCCGGTCGCACCGGCGGCCAGCACGCCGAACTGATCCCGCCCCCGCCCGCGGCACTCGGCGCGGGTAGCTCGCTGCTATCCTCGCCTGCCCTTCTGGCGAGCACATGGCCGCCCTCCACATCACCGACATCGAGTCGGCCATCAACTGGTGGCGCGACGCCAAGCCGTCGACCGACGGCATCACCGCCTGCCCCGAAGTGCTGGCGCTGGCGGAGGTGTATGCGCTGATGGTGTACTACCGCGAGTTCGAGTGCGACGAGGACTCCATGCCCCCCAAGGCCCACGCGGCCTGGCTCGACTGGTACGCGACCACGCCCGACGCGCCCTGCATCGCGATCTGCTCGACGAGCCAGGGCGATGCGGTGTGCAAAGGCTGCGGCCGCACGTTCGCGGAAGTCCAGCACTGGACCGGCATGTCGCCCGCCGAGAAGCGCGGCACCTGGCGGCGCATCACGCAGGAGGGCACCGCGTGGCGCTTCAACCGGTACGCGGAGCGAGCCATGGATGGCCAGGGCGGCACCGTGTCGAGCGGGCAGGCCGAGCCTCCCGATCTCGCCAGCGCGGCATGACGTCGCCACGACTCCGAGACGCCGCCCGCCGCATCTTTCCGCTCGCCTGGCCTGTCTTCCTCGGCCAGATCGCCGTGCTGGCGTTCAGCACCGTCGACACGATGCTGGTGGCGCGGACCTCGGCCGTCGATCTCGCGGCGCTGGCGATCGGCTCTGCGGCCTATATCTCCGTCTTCGTCGGTCTGATGGGCGTCGTGCTGGCGGTCGGGCCGATCGCAGGTCAGCTGTTCGGGGCCGGCAAGGACGTGGAGAGCGGGCACCAGGCGCACCAGGCGATGTGGCTCGCACTGGCGCTGTCGGTGGTCGGCTGCGCGATCCTCGTCTTCCCGGAGCCGTTCCTGGCGCTTTCTCACGCGCAAGGCGTGGTCGCCGAGAAGGTCCGGGCCTATCTGCTAGGCCTGGCGTTCGCCTTGCCGCCGGCGCTGGTCTTCACCGCGTTCCGCGGCTTCAACATCGCCGTCTCGCGGGCCAAGGCGGTGATGGCGCTGCAGATCGGCGCGCTCTGCCTGAAGGTGCCATTGAGCGCCGTGCTGGTGTTCGGCCTGCAACTTCCGGCGCCTGTCGACGGCTGGCGTATCCCGGGCCATGGCGCTCCCGGCTGCGGCGCGGCGACGGCCATCGTCATGGTGCTGCAGCTGGTCGCGATGCTGGTCCTGCTGCGCCGCGATCCGTTCTACGCGCGCTTCGGGCTCGCACGCGGCTGGTGCCGGCCGAACCGCGCGAGCCTGGCCGCGATCCTGCGCCTGGGCGTGCCGATGGGCCTGTCGATCCTGATCGAGGTCACCGGCTTCACCTTCATGGCCTTCTTCATCTCGCGCATCGGCGCCACGCCGGTGGCCGGCCACCAGATCGCCGTGAACATGGTGTCGATGATGTTCATGCTGCCGCTGGCCATCGCCAATGCCTCGGGCGTGCTGGTCGCGCAGCGGATCGGCGCGGGCGACGCCGAGGATGCCAGCCGGATCGGCTGGGCCGGCCTCGAGATCGGCGTGTTGATCGCGGCCTGCGTCGGCGCGACCGTGTACCTGCTGCGTGCCCGCATCGTCGGCCTCTACACCGCCGACGCCGTGATCGTCGCCGCGGCGCTGCCGCTGCTCGCCTGGGTCGGCCTGTTCCACATCGCCGACGCCGCGCAGACGATCTCCGCCTTCGTGCTGCGCGCCTACCGGATCGCCACCGTCCCGCTCGTCATCTACGGCGTGGCGATCTGGGTCGTCGGTCTCGGCGGCGGATACCTGGTCGCCTTCGACATCGGCGGGCTGGCGCCGCGATCGTTGCTCGGCGCGCAAGGCTTCTGGGCCATGGCGACGCTCGGCGTCGCGCTCGCCGGGCTCGGCATGTCCGGCTTCCTGGCCTGGATGCTGCGCCGCGAACGGCGCGCCGCGCCTGCTCTCAGCCGGCCGGCAACTCGATCGTGAAGCAGCTGCCGCCGCCCTCGTTCGCCTCGCAGCGGGCGCTGCCGCCATGGCGCTCGGCGATCTGCTTGACGAGCGACAGGCCGAGACCGACACCGCCGGCCTGCTCGGCGTGGCCGGGTTGCCGGAAGAACGGCTCGAAGATGCGTTCGCGCAAGGCCGGATCGACCCCGGCGCCGCGGTCGCAGACCCGGATGACGGCGCCGCTCCCGTCGGCGCGTGGCCGGACCGCGACGGAGATGTCGTCGCCGCCGTAGCGCCGGGCGTTCTCGAGCAGATTGCGGATCGCGCGGCGGAGCAGGCGCTCGTCGCCCGCGATGAACACGTCGGCGGGCACGTCGACCCGCGCATCGACGCGCGACGCTTCCTCCGCCGCGACGGCGAGCAGGTCGACCTTCTCGCGGTGCAGGGGCTCCTGGGTCGCGTCGAGGCGGCTGGCCAGCAGCACCTCCTCGACCAGCGCATCGAGCTCCCGGACGTTGCGGTCGATCTCCTTCTTCAACTTGTCGCGCTGC
>CAZZVH010000094.1:0-10275 GCA_964657365.1 uncultured Burkholderiaceae bacterium | reverse complement strand
GATCACCGTCCTGGCGCCGAGCAACGCGCCGGCGATGCCGACCAGCCCGGTCGCCAGTGCACCGGCGACGGCCCACGCGCTCTTGCGACGCGGCATCGCGGCGGCACCTTGCGCGATAGCGCGTTCGATCGTCGCGGTTCGCCCTGCCGCGGAGGCCGGGCCGAGGGCAGCGACGGTGCGAGTTGCGGCCACCGTCGAGTCGATGGCCGTCGCCACGCCCATCGCCGAGCGCACGACCTCGGGCGTGAACGGCGGTTGCCGAAAGCGCACGCCAGTGGCATCGAAGATCGCGTTGGCGATCGCCGCTGTTCCAGGCACCGACGACGATTCGCCGACGCCGAGCGGCGGCTCTCCGGGGCGCGGCATCGTCATCACCTCGATGACGGGCACCTCGCGAAAGCTCAGGATCGGATAGCTGCCCCATTCGCGGCTCGCGACCGCGCGCGTCGCCGGGTCGAGCTCGACGCGTTCCTTCAGGGCCCGGCTGGTCGTCTGCACGACGTTGCCGTGGATCTGATGCCGCACGCCCGCCGGGTTGATCATCGTGCCCGCGTCGTGGCCGACGACGATACGGCTCACGTGCACCTCCCCGGTCACCCGGTTGACCTCGACGTCGGCCACCCACGCCGCCCAAGCCGAACCCTGGCCGGGAAAGCGGCCGTGGACGTAGCGCGCATAGGCGAAGCCCTGGCCGCGCAGCAGCTCGCCATCGGCCGGCTGGCCCTGCGGCCCGGTGTGGGTGATCCAGCCGGCGCGGTCGGCGGTGGCACGGATCAGCTCGGCGGCGCGCTCGTCGCGCAGGTGGCGCAGGCGGAACGCGACCGGGTCGGCGTGCGCCGCGGTCGACAGCTCGTCGATGTACGACTCGTGCGCGAACGAGTTGGGCAACGCCGAGACCCCGCGCAGCCACGAGGCGCGCAGGATCGGCGCCATGTCGTTGGCGACGACGCGCATGTCGGCGTAGTCGTAGGGCGGCACGGCGGTGCGGTCGCCCATCTCGTAGGCCACGGGCACCGGCTCGATGGTGCGTGTCAGCAGCAGGGCGAGCGTCGCCGCACCGTTCGACGGATACGAGGTGCGGAAGTCGTAGCCGGCGGCCGAGCCGTCGGCGGCGAGACCGCCGTCGACTTCCATCAGCTGGGCCGCGCCCTTCGGCTCCCACAGATGCTCCTGCTCGCGCGAGAGCTGCACCCGCACCGGCCTGCCCACGGCGCGCGAGAGCAGGGCCGCGTCGGCGGCGACGTCGTCGGCGCAGTTGCGGCCGTAGCAGCCGGCGGCTTCCATGCGCACGACGTCGATCGCCGCGTCGCCGAGGCCGGTCAGCAAGGCGAGATCGGCGCGCAGCAGGTGCGGGTTCTGCGTGCCGGCCCAGACCGTCAGTGCGTCGCCACGCCAGTCCGCGAGCGCGCACGACGGGCCGATCGAGGCGTGCATCTGGTACGGCCAGACGTAGGTGCGCGACATCGCCTGCGTGGCCGAGGCGATCGCGGCATCGACGTCGCCGCGCTCGAGCAGGACGCGGCGCGTCGAGGGGTTCGTGCGCAATGCCTGGGCGAGGTCGTCGTCGATGGAGGGCAGGCCGGGCCACGCCTTCCAGCGCACCACCAGCTCCTGCATCGCGCGCTCGGTCTGCTCCTCGCGCACCGTGACCACGCCGACGAAATCCCGGATCACGACCACGGCGACGATGCCGGGGAGGTGCGCGATCGACGCCTCGTCGACCGACTCGAGCAGGTTGCCGACGAACTCGCCGGCATCGACGCCGGCGTACGGCGGCCGCACGACGCGGCCATGCAGCATGCCGGGCACGCGCATGTCGTGAACGAACGTCAGCTCGCCGGTGGCCTTGGCCGGAATGTCGATGCGCGCCGTCGACTGGCCGACGATGCGGTACTCGCCCGGCGCCTTCGTTGGCGCATCGCCGGACAGCAGGAGCTCCACGCGCCGGCCTTCGACGAGCACGCCGTAGCCGACACGGCGCGTCGCATCGACCGTGCTGCCCAAGACGCCGTCGCGCACCACGAGCGTCGACGCATCGCAGCCGAATCTCGCGGCTGCCTGCTCGACGAGCCAGGCACGCGCCTGGGCCGCGGCCTGGCGCAAGGGCCCTGCGTGGAACTGGATCGAGGCGCTGGCGATGGTCGCGCCCTGGTTGGGCACGAGCGCGGTGTCGCCGAGGATGGTGTTCACCTGCTCGAGCGCCACGTCCAGCTCCTCGGCCACGATCTGCGTGAGCGCGGTGGGCAGCCCGGTGCCGAGATCGACGTGGCCGTTGAGCGCGGTGACGCTGCCGTCGCTCCACACCGCGATCAGGAACTCGGGCCCGTCGTCGGGGTCGGCGTGCACGGCGGGCGGCTGGCCGGCGACCTGCGGCGGCACGGGCGGCACCGCCCGGCCGACGAGCAGCACGCCGCTCGCTTCGCGCAGGTCTCGCCGCGTGCGCGGTGCGTCGGCGCGTCGCGTCACGGCGCGTTGCCGGCGCCGGTGGCGTGCGGGTTCGACATCCGCTCGGCCGCCAGCTGCACCGCCGCCATGATCTCGACGTGCGTGCCGCACCGACACAGGTTGTGCGACAGCGCGTCTCGGGCCTGACGATCGCTCGGCCGCGGCGTGCGCTTCAGCAGCGCGACGGTCGAGACGATCATGCCGTTGAGGCAGTAGCCGCACTGCGCCGCCTGCGCGTCGACGAAGGCGCGCTGCACCGGATGCGGCGATTCGCGCGTGCCCAGGCCCTCGAGCGTGACGATGCGAAATCCCTGCGCACCATGCACCGGGATCACGCAGGCACGCGCGGGCTTGTCGTCCATCAGCACCATGCAGGCGCCGCACTCGCCGAGGCCGCAACCGTATTTGGGGCCGTTCAGGCCGAGCTCGTTGCGCAGCACGGTGAGCAGCGGCGTGCCCGGCGCGACCGGGAACGTTTCGGTGCGGCCGTTGACGAGCAGGGTCGCGGCGAGGGTGACGGGCGAATCGACCAAGTTGATGGGGCGCTCTGGTCAAAAGGGGCGATGCCATGCTAAATTGCCCGCTCAATGAAGTAAACACTTCATTGATGGCGGCCGCCTCGGCCGCATGGCAGACCATGGACGATCTCCCGTTCTCCGCGCGATCCGACGGGCAGCCGGCCGAACCGGCGGTGCTGCAGCATGCGCGCGTGCCCGAGAAGATGTCGGCCGACAAGGTGCGCTGCGAGGCCTGCCCGGTGCTCTGCCAGATCAGCCCCGGCAAGCTCGGCGCGTGCGACCGGTACGGCAACGTCGACGGCGTGCTGACACGGCTCGACACGCTGGCGCTCGTCGCCCGGCCGGGCACCGATCTCGTCGCCTGGAACGCGGCGCGGGAAGGGCAGTGGGACGGCAGCCTGGTCGCTGGCGACGCCCCCGTGTTCGTGTCGGGCGTCGGTTCCGGCACCACGTATCCCGACTACAAGCCGGCGCCCTTCATCGTCGCCTCGACCCATGCCGGCGTCGACATGGTGACCGTGGTCACCGAGGGCATCTTCAGCTACTGCAGCTTCAAGGTGAAGATCGACACCGACCGCTATCTCGGCCCCGAACAGGCGACGGTGCGGCACCGCGGCGAAGCGGTCGGCCACGTCAGCACGATCGAGTACGGCTCGCAGTTCCTGGCCCTGGGCGGCGTGCACCACCTCACCGGCGGCTCGAAGAAGGAAGGCCGCGTCGCCTGCGAGATGATGATGGCGCTCGGCAACCGCGAGCCGGTGGAACTGCAGGTCGAGGGCGGCGCGAGCGTGGTGGTCTGCGCCGACCGGCCGCCGATCGTCGACGGCGTCGAGGAGCAGCGCATGCGGGTCGGCTGCGGCTCGGCGACGATCGGCATCTTCGCGCCGCAGTGGGCCGGCCACGCCGACGAGGTGGTGGTGATCGACGACCACATCACCGGCGTGCTCTCCGAGCACCAGGCCGGCAAGTTCCTCGACATGGCGCCGAGCGGCATCCGATTGCGTGGCCGCAAGTCGACGCCCGGACGCTACTTCCAGGTCGCCAACCCGGGCGCCGGCTGGGGCGGCACCGACATCGTCGATCCGCTCGCGATCGTCGAAGGCTGGGAAGCGGAGCGCGGTGCGCGGCCGGGGCTCCGGTTGCTGATGGTCTCCACCACCGGCGAAGACGCCGCCTGGTACGTGCTCGACGATGCGCTGGTGCCTCGGCCCGCCGAGATGCCGGCCGCGGTGCGCGCCGTGGTCGAGCGCATCGGCGAGAACTGCGAGCCGTCGCTCTGCTCGGTGCTCTACGTCGCCGGCGCCGGCGGCAGCCTGCGCGCGGGCGTGACCGACAACCCGGTGCGCCTGACGCGATCGATCAAGAGCCTGCTCGTCAACGTGACCTGCGGCGGCGCGCCGGTCTACGTCTGGCCGGGCGGCGGCATCACCGTGATGGTTGATGTCGCGACGATGCCGGCGGGCAGCTTCGGCTCGGTGCCGACGCCGGCGATCGTCTCGCCGATCGAGTTCACGATGCGGCTCGACGACTACCGCGCGCTGGGCGGCCACATGGGCCGCGTGCAGCGGCTGGAGCAGGTGATCGCGTCGGGCGCGTACCGAACGATCGAGGCGGCGGCGGGCAACCCGTGGCCGCTAGACATGGCCGCGCCGCCCCAGGAGAACAGGCCGTGAGCGGCGCCGTCCGCGCGCGCCTGGCCGACGGCCGCTGGCATTTCCAGCACGGCCCGATCGACTGCATCCTGTCGGCCGAGGGCGAGGCCGGCGTCGTGGCCGCGTGCGTCGAGCGCGCATGGCAGCGCTTTCGCGGCCTGCTCGACGAGCTCGTGGCCGAGCTGTCGCTGCTGCGAGCCGACCTGTCGTCCGGTGACGGAGCCTGCAGCGCGCCGCGCGGCGTGGTGGCGCGCAGGATGGTCGCGGCCTGCCGCCGCCATGCGCACGGCGGCCGCTTCATCACGCCCATGGCCGCCGTCGCCGGCAGCGTCGCCGAGGAGCTGGTCGCGTTCTTCGACGATCCGCGCATCCGCCGCGCCTTCGTCAACAACGGCGGCGACATCGCCCTGCATCTGAGCCCCGGCGCGCGCTTCGACATCGGCCTCGTCACCGATCCCGCGCACGGGCTCGCCGGCCTGCCGCCCGACGGCCGCTTCCGCGTCGACGCCACGACGGCGGTGCGCGGCGTCGCCACCTCCGGCTGGCGCGGCCGCAGCTTCTCGCGCGGCATCGCCGACGCGGCGACCGTGCTGGCCGCCAGCGCCTCGGAAGCCGACGCTGCGGCCACCGTGATCGGCAACGCCGTCGATGTCGCCGACGCACGGATCGTGCGCCGCCCGGCCGACACGGTCCGCGACGACAGCGATCTCGGCGGCCGGCTCGTCACCTGCGCCGTGCCGCCGCTCGATGCCGCCGCCATCGCGCGAGCGCTCGACGCCGGTGCCGAGGTCGCCCGCGAGGAGATCGCGCACGGGCGCATCATCGCGGCGGTGCTGTCGCTGCAGGGCCGCTGCCGCATCGTCGGCGACACCCGGTCAGGCGGAGACGCGACGCCTGCCACGGCAAACCATCGGAGCCTCGTTCCATGCTGATTCCCGCCACCGCCGAATTGCCCGAGATCGACGTCCGCAAGCTGGTCGTCGGCGTCGAGGATGTCTGGCACGACAACGGGCCGCGCCTGGCCACGCCGCTGCGCCGCGGCTGGTGCGCGGCAGCCGTCAAGAACCCTTACGCCGGCCGCTACGTCGAAGACATCGTGCCGATGATGGAAGCGCTGAAGCCGCTCGGTCACGAGATGGCGCGACGGCTGATCGATGCGCTCGGCGGCCCAGGCCCGATCGAGGCTTACGGCAAGGGCGCGCTGATCGGCCTGGCCGGCGAGCTCGAGCACGGCGCCCTCTGGCACGTGCCCGGCGGCTACGGCATGCGCGACCTGCTCGAAGGCTCGTTCGCCATCGTCCCGTCGACGACCAAGATCGGGCCGGCCGGCACGGCCATCGACATCCCGATCCACCACCGCGTCGCCGCCTACGTGCGCAGCCATTTCGATTCGCTCGAGGTGCGCGTCGCCGACGCGCCGCGGCCCAACGAGATGCTGCTCGTCATCGCCATGCAGACCGGGCCGCGGCCGCATGCCCGCGTCGGCGGCCTGCGCGTCGACGAGATCGCCAAGTTCGACGGCCAGCGTTGATGACGCGCGCGAACGGGCCGGCACGAAGGGTGCATGCGGCACGCCATGATTCGCCATCCATGAATCGACACGAGGGAGCCACATGCAACGAAGGCATTTCATCCGCAGCATCGCCTGGGCCGGCACCGGTCTCGCCGGGTTCGGCATCGCGGGGCCCGGGCTCGTGAGCGCCGTGGCCGCCGCGGCGATCCAGCCCGACGCGAAGAGCGCGCTGCTCGTCATCGACGTGCAGAACTGCTTCGTCACCGGCGGCTCGCTGCCGGTGAAGGACGGCGAGCAGGTCGTGCCCGTCATCAACAAGCTCGCTGTCGCGTTCCAGAACGTGATCGTCACGCAGGACTGGCACACGCCCGGCCACATCTCGTTCGCGTCGTCGCACGCCGGCAAGAAGCCGTTCGAGATGACCAGGCTCGCGTACGGCGAGCAGGTGCTCTGGCCCGACCACTGCGTGCGCGGCACCGACGACGCGGCCCTGCTCAAGACGCTCTCCGTTCCCAACGCGCAGCTGGTCATCCGGAAGGGCTGGCACCAGTCGACGGACAGCTACTCGGCCTTCACGGAGGCCGACGGCAAGACCACCACCGGCCTGGCCGCGTACCTGAAGGCGCACGGCGTCGACACGGTCTACGTCTGCGGCCTCGCCACCGATTTCTGCGTGGCCTGGACGGCGCTCGATGCGCGCAAGGCCGGCTTCAAGGCATCCGTCATCGAAGACGCGTCGCGCGCCATCGACCTCAACGGCTCGCTTGCCGCGGCCTGGGAGAAGATGGACAAGGCCGGCGTCAAGCGCATCCAATCCACCGACATCGCGGTCTGAACCAGGAGCTCCCTCCCATGCTGAAACCCATTCTTCTCGCCGCATCCCTGGCCACGTCGCTGGCGGCCGTCGTGGCCCTGCCTGCGCAGGCCCAGGACACGATCAAGATCGGCGAGATCAACAGCTACAAGGCGCAGCCCGCCTTCACCGACCCGTACAAGAAGGGCTGGCAGCTGGCCGTCGAGGAGGTGAACGCCGCCGGCGGCGTGCTCGGCAAGAAGATCGAGGTCGTCTCGCGCGACGACAACGGCAGCCCGGGCGATGCGGTGCGCGTCGCCGAGGAACTGGTCTCGCGCGAGAACGTCGCCGTGATCTCCGGCACCTTCCTCTCGAACACCGGCCTGGCCGTCACCGATTTCGCGAAGCAGAAGAAGGTGTTCTTCCTCGCCGCCGAGCCGCTGACCGACAAGGTCACCTGGCAGAACGGCAACCACTACACCTTCCGCCTGCGCCCGAACACCTACATGCAGGTGGCGATGCTGGCGCCGGAGGCGGCCAAGCTGAAGAAGAAGCGCTGGGCGCTCGTCTACCCCAACTACGAATACGGCCAGTCGGCGGCGGCCACGTTCAAGGTCATGCTGAAGAAATTGCAGCCCGACGTCGAGTTCGTCGCCGACCAGGCCACGCCTCTCGGCCGCATCGATGCCGGTGCGGTGGTGCAGGCGCTTTCGGACGCCAAGCCCGACGCCGTCTTCAACGTGCTGTTCGGTGCCGACCTGGCCAAGTTCGTCCGCGAAGGCACGACGCGCGACCTGTTCAAGGGCCGCGAGGTCGTCAGCCTGCTGACCGGCGAGCCCGAGTACCTGGAGCCGATGCGCGGCGAGGCGCCGGTGGGCTGGATCGTGACCGGCTATCCGTACTACGGCATCCAGACGGACGACCACAAGAAGTTCTTCCTCGCCTACTACCGCAAGTACAACGACTATCCGAAGCTCGGCTCGGTGGTCGGCTACTCGATGATCATGTCGATCGTCGAGGGCATGAAGAAGGCGAAGTCGATCGACACCGAGAAGCTCATCGCCGCGTTCAGCGGCATGCAGGTGACGACGCCGTTCGGCAGGATCACCTACCGCGCCGTCGATCACCAGTCGACCATGGGCGCCTACCTCGGCAAGACCAAGCTCGAGGGCGACAAGGGCGTGATGACCGACTACACCTACCTCGACGGCGCCAAGTACCTGCCGAGCGACGACGAGGTCAGGAAGATGCGGCCGGCCGACTGACGCACGCATGACGCTGTCGTCGGTCGCCCTCCAGATCCTCACGGGTCTGGCCTCCGCGTCGGCATTGTTCCTCGTCGCGAGCGGTCTCTCGCTCATCTTCGGCGTGACGCGCATCGTCAATTTCGCGCACGGCTCGTTCTTCATGCTGGGCCTGTACGCGGCGATCGCGCTCACCGCCGCGTTCACCGGCGCCGGTGCGTTCGGCTTCTGGGCCGGCGTGCTGATCGCCGCGCTGGCGGTGGCGGCGCTCGGCGCCGTGATCGAGATGACGATCCTGCGCCGCCTCTACGGCGCGCCCGAGCTCTACCAGTTGCTGGCCACGTTCGCGCTCGTGCTGGTCATCCGCGATGCCGCCCTGTGGGCCTGGGGGCCCGACGACATCCTCGGCTCGCGCGCACCCGGCATGGCCGGCGCCGTCGGCATCCTCGGCCAGCGCTTCCCGAGCTACGACCTGTTCTCGATCGTCGTCGGCCCGGTCGTGCTCGGCCTGCTCTGGCTGGTGCTGACGAAGACGCGCTGGGGCCTGCTCGTGCGCGCCGCCACGCAGGATCGCGAGATGGTCGGCGCCCTCGGCGTGAACCAGCGCTGGCTCTTCACCTCGGTGTTCGCGCTCGGCACCTTCCTGGCGGCGCTCGGCGGCGCACTGCAGATGCCGCACGAGCCGGCCAACCTCAACCTCGACCTGGCGCTGATCGGCGAGGCCTTCGTCGTCGTCGTGGTCGGCGGCATGGGCTCGATCGGCGGTGCCTTCGTCGCGGCCGTGCTCATCGCCATGGTCAAGGCCTTCTGCATCGGCGCCGGCTCGATCGACGTCTTCGGCTCGCCGTTCCCGCTCAGCAAGCTCACGCTCGTCGCCGAGTTCCTGGTCATGGCGGTCGTGCTGGTGTGGCGGCCGTGGGGACTGTTCGGCAAGCCGCAATCGGTGGTGCGCGGCACGGTGGCGGTGGAGCCGCCGCTGCGGCCGACGCCTGTCGCCTGGCAGCGCGCAGGCTGGGTCGCCCTGGCGCTGCTCGCGGCACTGGCGGCGCTGAACGCGAGCGCGCCCTACCTTCTCGTGCTGATGATCGACGTGCTCATCGCCGTCCTCTTCGCCGCCAGCCTGCACTTCCTCATGGGCCCGAGCGGCATGCACTCGTTCGGCCACGCTGCCTACTTCGGCCTCGGCGCCTACGGTGCGGCGCTGTGCCTGAAGGCGCTGGCCCTGCCGATGGAGGTCTCGCTCGTGCTCGCGCCGCTGCTCGCCGCGCTCGGCGCCTTCGTCTTCGGCTGGTTCTGCGTCCGCCTCTCGGGCGTCTACCTGGCGATGCTGACGCTGGCCTTCGCGCAGATCGTCTGGTCGGTCGTGTTCCAGTGGGACGACCTCACCGGCGGCAGCAACGGCCTGGTCGGCATCTGGCCGTCGCCGTGGCTCGCATCGAAGCCCGCCTACTACCTGCTCACGCTGGCCGTCGTCGCCGCCGGCTGCTGGTTGCTGGTGCGCATCCTGCACGCGCCACTCGGCACGGCGTTGCGCGCGAGCCGCGATTCGCCGTTGCGCGCCGCCGCCATCGGCATCCGCGTGCCGCGCCTGCAATGGCTCGCGTTCGTCATCGCCGGCACGATGGCCGGCCTGGCCGGCTCGCTGTTCGCGTTCGCCAAGGGCACGATCTCGCCGGAGACGCTCGGCGTCGGCAAGTCTGTCGACGGCCTGGTCATGGTGCTGCTCGGCGGCGTGCAGTCGATCGCCGGGCCGTGGGCCGGCGGCGCGCTCTTCACCTGGCTGCAGGACACCGTCGCGCGCCAGACCGACTACTGGCGCGCGCTGCTCGGCGTCGTCATGCTGGTCATCGTGCTGGTGTTTCCGCTCGGGGTCGTGGGCGGCATCAAGCGTCTCCTTTTC
Source organism: uncultured Burkholderiaceae bacterium (assembly GCA_964657365.1). Taxonomy (GTDB): domain Bacteria; phylum Pseudomonadota; class Gammaproteobacteria; order Burkholderiales; family Burkholderiaceae_C; genus Schlegelella_A. Next base: position 210 of record CAZZVH010000094.1, on the reverse strand, counting down.
CGCGACGAGGCGGTGTCGTCGTGAGCGCGAATGCCGCGCTGCCGTTGCTGCGGGTGAGCCATCTGTCGAAGGCGTTCGGCGGCGTGCGCGCGGTGAACGACGTGAGCTTCGACGTCGCCGCCGGCGAGATGCTCGCGCTGATCGGCCCGAACGGCGCCGGCAAGACGACCTGCTTCAACATGGTCGGCGGCCAGCTGCGGCCCGACGCCG
>CAZZVH010000093.1:5982-10346 GCA_964657365.1 uncultured Burkholderiaceae bacterium | reverse complement strand
CTGATGCCCTACAAGATCGTGGCCGCCGACAACAGCGATGCCTGGATCGAGGTGCGCGGCCAGAAGCTCGCGCCGCAGCAGATCAGCGCCGAGATCCTGCGCAAGATGAAGAAGACCGCCGAAGACTATCTCGGCGAGAAGGTCACCGACGCCGTGATCACGGTGCCGGCGTACTTCAACGACGCGCAGCGCCAGGCCACGAAGGACGCTGGCCGCATCGCCGGCCTCGACGTCAAGCGCATCATCAACGAGCCCACCGCCGCGGCCCTGGCGTTCGGCCTCGACAAGAGCGCGAAGGGGGACCGCAAGATCGCCGTCTACGACCTGGGCGGCGGCACCTTCGACGTCTCGATCATCGAGATCGCCGATGTCGACGGCGAGAAGCAGTTCGAGGTGTTGTCGACCAACGGCGACACGTTCCTGGGCGGCGAAGACTTCGACCAGCGGATCATCGACTACATCATCACCGAGTTCAAGAAGGACCAGGGCGTCGACCTCTCGAAGGACGTGCTCGCCCTGCAGCGCCTGAAGGAAGCGGCGGAGAAGGCGAAGATCGAGCTCTCCAGCAACACCCAGACCGACATCAACCTGCCGTACGTGACGGCCGATGCCTCGGGCCCGAAGCACCTCAACATCAAGCTGACGCGCGCCAAGCTCGAATCGCTCGTGGAAGACCTGATCGAGCGCACGATCGCGCCCTGCCGCACCGCCATCAAGGATGCCGGCGTGAGCACCAGCCAGATCGACGACGTGATCCTGGTCGGCGGCATGACGCGCATGCCCAAGGTGCAGGAGAAGGTGAAGGAGTTCTTCGGCAAGGAGCCGCGCAAGGACGTCAACCCCGACGAGGCCGTCGCCGTCGGCGCCGCGATCCAGGGCCAGGTCCTGATCGGCGACCGCAAGGACGTGCTGCTGCTCGACGTGACCCCGCTCAGCCTCGGCATCGAGACGCTCGGTGGCGTGATGACGAAGATGATCCAGAAGAACACGACCATCCCGACCAAGTTCGCGCAGACCTTCTCCACCGCCGACGACAACCAGCCGGCGGTGACCATCAAGGTCTTCCAGGGCGAGCGCGAGATGGCGACCGGCAACAAGAGCCTGGGCGAGTTCAACCTCGAAGGCATCGCGCCGGCGGCCCGCGGCATGCCGCAGATCGAGGTCACGTTCGACATCGACGCCAACGGCATCCTGCACGTCGGCGCCAAGGACAAGGCGACCGGCAAGGAAAACAAGATCACCATCAAGGCGAATTCCGGCTTGTCGGAAGCCGAGATCCAGCAGATGGTGAAGGACGCCGAGCTGAACGCGGTCGACGACAAGAAGAAGCTCGAGGTGATCCAGGCCAGGAACAGCGCCGACGCGATGATCCACAGCGTCCGGAAGAACATGACCGAGCACGGCGACAAGCTCGACGCCGCCGACAAGGAGAAGATCGAGACGGCGCTGAAGGAATCGGAAGAGTCGCTCAAGTCGGAAGACAAGGCGACCATCGAGGCGAAGACCGAAGCGCTGATGACGGCGAGCCAGAAGCTCGGCGAGAAGGTCTACGCGGAGGCAGCGGCGGCGCAGGCGTCGACCGGCCCCGCGGCCGGCCAGGCGCACGATGCGGGCGCCCACGCCGAGACGGCCACGGCTCACGCCGACGACGACAATGTCGTCGACGCCGAGTTCAAGGAAGTCAAGAAGGGCTGAAGCCCTCGGTACTCACCGGGCCGGCACGGTTCGCGACAAAGGCGTCGCGGGCCGGGCCGGCTTCGGTCATTGCAGGGAGCGCGTCGCGACGCGTCTGATTGGGAGCCCGGAGAGATGGCAGCATGAGCAAGCGCGACTATTACGAGGTACTCGGCCTCGCGCGGACGGCGTCCGAGGAAGAGATCAAGAAGGCTTATCGCAAGCTGGCGATGAAGCACCACCCCGACCGCAACCAGGGTGAGACGTCGAAGAAGTCGGAGGAGCAGTTCAAGGAGGCCAAGGAGGCCTACGAGATGCTTTCCGACGCGCAGAAGCGGGCCGCCTACGACCAGTACGGCCACGCCGGCGTCGACCCGAACCTGGGCCGCGGCGGCCCGGGCGCCGAGGGCTTCGGCGGTTTCGCGGAGGCGTTCGGCGACATCTTCGGCGATATCTTCGGTGGCAACGGCAGGCCGCGCGGCGCCGGCGGCCAGCAGGTCTATCGCGGCAGCGATCTCAGCTACGCCATGGAGATCACGCTCGAGGAAGCGGCCCACGGCAAGGAAACGCAGATCCGCATTCCGTCGTACGACACCTGCGAGACCTGCAAGGGCAGCGGCGCCAAGCCCGGCACCAGCCCGATCACCTGCACGACCTGCCACGGCTCCGGCGCGGTACAGATGCGCCAGGGCTTCTTCAGCATCCAGCAGACCTGCCCGACCTGCCACGGCAGCGGCAAGATCATCCCCGAGCCCTGCATCACCTGCCACGGCCAGGGACGGATCAAGCAGAACAAGACGCTCGAGGTGAAGATTCCGCCCGGCATCAACGAAGGCATGCGCATCCGCTCGAGCGGCAACGGCGAGCCGGGCCCGAACGGAGGCCCGAACGGCGATCTCTACATCGAGATCCGGATCAAGCCGCACGACATCTTCGAACGCGACGGCGACGACCTGCATTGCACGGTGCCCGTGGGGATGACGAGCGCGGCGCTCGGCGGCTCCATCGAGGTGCCGACCCTCGGCGGCAAGGCCGAGATCGACCTGCCGGAAGGCACGCAGCACGGCAAGACCTTCCGCCTGCGCGGCAAGGGCATCAAGGGCGTGCGATCGAGCTACCCGGGCGACCTCTATTGCCACGTCAGCGTCGAGACGCCGATCAAGCTGACCGAGCACCAGAGGAAGCTCCTGAAGGAGCTCGACGAAGGTTTCCGCAAGGCAGGCGACCGGCACTCGCCGAACGCGAAGACCTGGAGCGACCGCGTGAAGGACCTGTTCAAGGCCTGATCAGCCGAACAGGTCTTTCTGGCCGGCGGCACTGCGCGGCAACGGCTTGCGGAACTGGGTGAGGTCGAGCTCGCGGCGCTGGCGATCGAGACCGAACCTCGCTTTCGCCTTGGCCAGTCGCTGTGCGAGCAGTTGCGCCCAGACGCCTTCGCCTTTCATGCGGCTGCCGAAGCTCGCGTCGTAGTCCTTGCCGCCGCGCATCTCACGGATGCGTGCCATGACGCGCGCGGCACGGTCGGGAAAATGCTGGTCGAGCCAGCGCTGGAAGATCGGATTCACCTCCCACGGCAGGCGCAGGACGATGCCGAACGCCGAACTGGCGCCTGCCGACGCGGCCGCCTCCAGGATGCGTTCGATCTCCGGCTCGTTGATGAACGGAATGATCGGCGACACGCTCACTCCCACCGGGACGCCGGCACGGGCCAGCGCTTCCACGGTCTTCAGCCGGCGCTGCGGAGCGGCCGCCCGCGGCTCCAGGATGCGCGCCAGTGCGGGATCGAGCGAGGTAATGGAGACGTAGACCGCGACCAGCCCGCGAGCGGCCATCGGCGCGATCAGGTCGAGGTCGCGCTCGACGCCCGACGACTTCGTGACCAGCGAGAACGGATGCGCGCATTCCGACAGGACTTCGATCACCGAGCGGGTGATGCCGAGCCTGCGCTCGGCCGGCTGGTACGCGTCGGTGGCGGAGCCGAGGTTCAGCGAACTCGCCTCGTACGCGCGGCTGGCAAAGGCGTCGCGCAGCCTCTCGGCCGCATTGACCTTGGCGATGATCCGCGTCTCGAAATCGAGCCCCGGCGAGAGGTTGAGGTAGCTGTGCGTCGGGCGTGCGAAGCAATAGACGCAGCCGTGCTCGCAACCCCGGTAGGGATTGATCGTCAGGTCGAACGACAGGTCGGGTGAATCGTTGCTCGACAGGATGGACCGCACCCGCTCCTCGACGATCGTGGTCTCGGGCCCGACGGTCTCCTCGCTGGCCTGCTGCTCGAGCGTGCCCCAGCCGTCGTCGACCGTCTCCGTCTGCCGGCTCGAATAGCGATGCTCGATCGCCCAGACCGTTCCGCGCCCCTTCTGCGGGCCGCGGGCGGCGACGAGCGGCGGCGGGGCTTCATCGGCGGAGATTGGACGCTGGCCGTGAGGAAACGCTGTCATACTGTGAATATATACAGTCTCCAGCAGATCCACAAATCTTTGCGGGCGATCGCACAGGGCGTGCGGCGCCGCGACACAACCCGGCCCGCACATTGCTTGAGAATGATGCGTCGCCACGGAAAGACGAGGGCGGAATCGTGAAGCATGTGTTCAGCGTGGTGGGCATCACCTTGGCGATGCTCTTCGTCATCGTGTTCTTCACGGGGCGCATCGATTCGAAGCATCTCGGGTCGGTGGCGCCGCGCGTCGGCA
>CAZZVH010000093.1:0-5972 GCA_964657365.1 uncultured Burkholderiaceae bacterium | reverse complement strand
AACCCGACGCGCTCGACGCCATGGCGCCACGCATCTCACGTCCCGCACCGGCGCCACGATCGGCACCTCCAAACGCGTCGTCTACCTGCTGGCCTGCAGCGGCGTGCCGACGGCGGCGACCATGGAAGACCAGGCCATGCAGGCGGCCGACATCACGGAGAAGCGCCGCATGACGGCACGCGAGGCCGCGATGTTCGTGCTGTCCGGCAGCCACAGCGACAATGGCAACGAGTTGCTGAAGGACTGCTGACGATGAAGATCGACGACGTGAAGCGCAATGCGTTCGCCATGCCGCTGACGAGCCCGGCGTTTCCGCGTGGTCCGTACCGTTTCGTCAACCGCGAGTTCCTGATCGTCACCTACCGCACCGACCCCGACGCCCTGCGTGCGGTGGTGCCCGAGCCGCTCGAGATCGTCGATCCGATCGTCAAGTACGAATTCATCCGCATGCCCGACTCCACGGGCTTCGGCGACTACACCGAATCGGGCCAGGTGATCCCGGTGCGCTTCAACGGGACGCCCGGCGGCTACGTGCACGCGATGTACCTCAACGACGAAGCGCCGATCGCCGGCGGCCGCGAGCTCTGGGGCTTTCCGAAGAAGCTCGCGGCGCCGTCGCTTTCGGTCGCCGTCGACACCATGCTGGGCACGCTCGACTACGGCAGCGTCCGCGTCGCGACGGCGACCATGGGCTACAAGCACCACGCCGTCGATACCGGCCCGGTGCTGCAGGGCCTGCTCGGTGCGAACTACCTGCTGAAGATCATTCCGCACGTCGACGGCGGCCCGCGCATCTGCGAGCTGGTCCGCTATTACCTGGAAGACGTGACGGTGAAGGGAGCGTGGACAGGGCCCGCCGCGCTCGAGCTCGCGCACCATGCGCTGGCGCCCGTGGCGCAGCTGCCGGTGCTCGAAGTGCTGTCGGGCATGCACATCCTCTCCGACATGACGCTCGGCATGGGCACCGTGATCCACGACTACCTGGCCTGACCGGCCCGGACGTTCCTTGCTAGGGAGAGGCGCTGTCCGGCTGCGGTGCCGGAACGCCAGCGTCGCTCCAGCCCTCGAGCTCGGCGAGCCGCCGCACGGTCCAGAGCGCTTCCTTCTCCGCCAGGCCCGACTCGGGCGCCCGCAGGCCGGCCAGGACATCGCCGAGCACCGCCTCCTGCGCGACACCCATGTCGTGGTGACGCGCCCTCACCTGCTCGACCAGGTGGCCGGCAAGATCTTCGCAGAGCTCGTAGCGCGCCGTGACCAGCGCGCGCGTCGCAGTGGCCGCCAGGCGCCCGCGCTCGACGAACAGCGCGAGGAACGAATCGGGAACGTCGAGCTGGTTGTGGTCGTAGGTCATGGCATCTGCTTCGCAACGCCGAATGTTACGACCGGCGCCATCACCGCCCTGTTCGGCAGATCGCGCCTGTCCGCGATATGCGTACACGGTCGCCGAGATCGCACTCACCCGGTCTGGAGCCGCGCCATCTTGGCGCCGGCGCCGGGGATGCACAGAATCATCCCATCGACTCCCCGACCGAGCGCCCTCATGAAAATCACCTGCCATCGCATCGCTGCCGCCCTGGTCGCATCCGGTCTGCTGCTTGCCGGCGTGCCCGGCCAGGCCGCGACGGCCACCGCGCCGATCGGCGTCTCGGCGACGTTCACGACCTCCTGCAACGTGTCCGGCGGAACGATCAACTTCGGCTCGGCGATCGACCCCACCTCGGCTGCCGTGCCGATCGACGCCAGCACGAGCCTGACGGTCATCTGCTCCGCGACGACCCCCTACAGCGTCGCCCTCAACGCCGGCGTCAATGCGGGCGGCAACTCGAATTTCTCGGCGCGTTCGATCAAGAACGGACTCAACTCGCTCGGCTACCAGCTCTACAGCGACGTCCTCCATTCGACGATCTGGGGCGACGGCACCTCGACCAGCACCGTGACGCCCGGCGTCGGCACCGGCTCGAACCAGCTGATGACCGTCTACGGGCGGTTGCCGTCGGTCACGGGCGCCGTGCCCGGCACCTATACCGACACGGTCACCGTCACGGTCACGTACTAGGCCCCGCGCCGCCCGCGGCGGCCGGCCGGCCTCTCAGCGCGAGACGTCGGCCAGGATCTTCTCGATGCGGCGGTCCGGCACGAGCCACATCAGCGCGACGACGACATACAGCGCCTGCGCGAGCATGGGCAGCCAGAAAGCGACTCCGATCGCCGCGACGTAGAACAGCAGCGGGAGCCGCCCCTTCCAGTCGCTGCCGACAGCGGTGGCCAGCCGCGACGCCGGGCCTTCGGAAGCGATGATCGCCTGCTGCAGGATGCGGTAGGCGAACGCGGCGAGCAGCAGCACCACGCCGTACGCCGCGGTCGGCAGCGCCTCGAAATGGTTCTCTCCCATCCAGCCGGTCGCGAACGGCATGAGCGAGAGCCAAAACAGCAGGTGCAGGTTGGCCCAGAGGATCGCGCCCGAGACGCGGGTGGTGGCGTGCAGCATGTGGTGATGGTTGTTCCAGTACACGCCCACGTAGACGAAGCTCAGGATGTAGCTGAGAAAGACCGAGCCGAGCGGCGCCAGATCGGACAGCGCGGCGCCGTGCGGCACCTTGAGCTCGAGCACCATGATCGTGATGATGATGGCGATGACGCCATCGCTGAAGGCTTCGAGCCGGGTCGTGTTCATGCGTGATTCTTGCAGCGACGATCGTCCGGGTCGCGACCCTTCGACGAAGCGTGTCAACATGCGCTTCGCGGCGCGGCCTCCGGCCGATGCCCGCGGTGCCTGGAAAGGGCGTTCCCATGAGCTTCGCAAGGTGAGCCGCTACAAGGTCGTCTCGATCGACAACGGCAGCTTCGGCAGCGGCGGGTCGCCGATGGACCGCGGCGAGTTCGACGATGTCGACGCGGCGATCAAGCACGCGAAGTCGCTTGTCGACGGCGCGCTACTCGAACACTTCGGCGGCGCGACGACGGCCCACGAGCTCATGTCGAGCTACACGATCCATGGCAGCGAAGTGCCCATGATCTACGGCGAACCGAGAGCCGCCTTTCACGCGTATCAATACGCACGCGAGCGGTCGAACGCGATGTTCGCGGCCGCCCCCGCGTCCTGATCGGTCGTCGCCCAGTCCTTCGGGAATACGACTTGCTTCGTGCGTCACCTTCAAGTCCGTCGGTGCGGCGCCATGCCTTCTAGAAATGTGACTGTCGCAGCGCCCCGGCCAGGGCGAACCCCGTGAAACGGCGGGCGCTGTGCATCGTCGAAGACCTGGAAAACCGGGGCGACGCACTGATCGCACTGGTGGAAACCAACTTCCTGCGCACGCGTTCCGGCTACGAGACAGTCCAGGTCGCGACCTGGGAACAGCCCCCGGTCCCGGTCGAAACAGACCTCGGCGGGCAGGACGTCGCGGCGACCTCCATCCGGCTCGGCCCGGCACGTTTCCTGAGGAGTTGCTGCGCGGCGGACCTCTATGTCGGCGGCGGCAACATGCTTCGGCCGGACGTGTCCCGGCGCTGGCTCGTCACGCTCATCGCCGGCTTGGCGCTCTGCCGGCTGTTCGGTGGCACCGCCACGTGCGTCGGCATCGGTGCGGTGCACGGGGAAAAGGGCATCCATCACGTGCTGTGGGCGACCTGCCTGATGCTGTGCTCGAAAGTGCATGCGCGCGAAGAGCGGTCGGCGCAGATCGTTCGCGACGACCATCCCCTGATCGCGGCGCGCGTCGATGTCACGACCGACGTGGTGTTCGTCGACGATATTCCGAGCCGGCCGCACGATCCGGAGCGCCGCACCTGCATCGTCGCCCCGGCCTTCGACCGATCGGAAGGCAGGACCGTCGAGGCGCCGCAGGTTGTGCGCCTGGTCGAAGAGCTCGCCCGGACCGGCCGGATCACGCATGTGGTCCTGGTCGCGCACGATCCCCGTCCGCACATGGACGGCGACCTGTGCATGTCGCTCGCGGCGGAATTGCAGTCCTTGGGCGTGGACATCCGGGTGGTGCTGCCGGACGGCCCCAGCGCCTTGCTCGACGAATACGCGAAGGCCGACCTCGTCGTCACGAGCCGCCTGCATGGGTTGATCCTGGGGGCCCTGCACGCCCTGCCGGTGCTCCGGCTCCCCGACGTCTCGAACAAGATGGCGCCCTTCGGGATCGCGCTCGGGTACCCGGCGATGGACTTCGCCGAGGCAGAGTCCGGCCGGGCGTTTCTCGAGATCGAGACCTACCTGCAGGATTTCGACCGCGCCGCTCTGAAACGCCGCGTCGAGAACCTCCGGCGTCACGCCGTCGGCAATTTTCCCGATGCGCTTCCGGTCGCCGACCGGGCCCAGGTGCGCTGACCTTCCGGCTGGTTGCACGACGAACACCAGGGACTGGATGGACAAGTTCGAGTCTCTTCAGGCGTTCGTCGCGGTTGCGAGGGCAGGCGGTTTTTCCGCAGCGGCACGGCTCCTCGGTGTTCCTGTGCCGACCGTCAGCCGCAAGGTGGCCGAACTGGAAGAGGCGTTGGGGGTACGGCTGTTCGAGCGCTCGACACGCCGGGTCACGCTCACCGATGCCGCGCGGCCCTACTACGACAGCTGCGGGCGCCTGCTCGACGACATGCGCGACGCCGACGAGACTGTCAGCGGCGTGCACCGCTCCCCGAGAGGGGACCTGACCGTCACGGCCCCGGTCGGGTTCGGCCGTCAGCATGTCCAGCCCGTGGCACTGGCGTTTCTGCAGGAGTTTCCCGAGATCGACCTGCGCTTGATGCTGATGGATCAGTTGGTGGACATGGTCGACGCTCACGTGGACGTGGCCCTGCGCATCAGCGAGCTACCCGACAGCAGTCTCGCCGCGCGGCCGTTGGGGCACATCAAGATGATCGTCTGCGGCTCGCCCGTCTATCTGCGCGAGCGGGGCGTCCCGACCCATCCGTCGACGCTCGAGGGGCACGCCTGCATCCTGTGGTCGAGCCTGGGCGCACGGAAAGCCTGGCAATTTCGCGTCGAAGGCAGGGAGACGATGTTCCCGATCCGGGTACGTCTGACGACGACCTTGCCGGAATCGGCCGTCGAAGCCGCGCAAGCCGGCCTCGGCCTGACACAGGTCACCTCCTACCAGGCCGAGGCAGCGGTGCGTGCCGGAACGCTCGTTCCTGTGCTGCGCGAATTCGAGTCCGCGCCGACACCTGTGAGCCTGGTCCACCCGAGCAACCGGCGCGTCCCGTTGAAGCTGCGCGCCTTTCTCGATTTCGCCGCGCCACGACTGACCGAGCGGCTGAAGGCCCTGGAACAGTTGCTGTAGCGAACCCGCCGTCCGTGGCGTGACGGCTCAGGGCTTGTCCTGCACATAGTCGAACTTCGCGTCCTGGCCGATGAAGAACAGGCACTCGTTGGGCGACAGGCACTTGGTGACGTGTCGCTCGCCGCCCTTCTGCAACCAGTACGAGCCTGCGGGCAACGCCACGTCCTTGCTGCCCGGCAGGCCATTGGACGCCACGCCCGAAATCACCACGCCCCAGTAATCGGCGGTGTGCAGATGCACGGGGCTGACGAACCCTGCAGGCATCCGGATGAACGTGCCGTGGGCGCCCTTCGCAAGGTCGCCGTGGGCCGGCCCGGCGCGCAGCTCACCGGTCTTGCCATCGGTGACGCCGGCATCGAAGTACCTGATCTCGGTGACCGGCGTCGAGACGGACACTGTGCCTTGGGCGAATGCGACGGTGCATGCCGCGGCGGCGGCGACGAACGCCGTGAATGAGGCGAGACGACACATGGTGGGTGACCCTTGTACGTTGGTGAAGAAAGAGAAAACTGATCGACCTGGGAAGCGCAGCTGGCCGTTCGCCGCTCTCGCAGCGCGGAGTTCAGCCTCGAGCGCGGCAATGCGGGCGTCCCGCTCGTCGAGCGCCGCGCGCACGTCCAGGGCGTCGAACCGCCGGGGGATGTGCTGGGAGCAGTTCTCGTCCCATGCCGCCACGTCGAAGACGATCAC
>CAZZVH010000092.1:0-10404 GCA_964657365.1 uncultured Burkholderiaceae bacterium | reverse complement strand
CTTCCATCGCCGCCTGCAGGGCGTTGATCGGGTCGATCTCCGTCACCCAGACCTGCGCCGAGAGGGCACGCAGCGCCTGTGCCGAGCCCTTGCCGACGTCGCCGTAGCCGGCCACCACGGCGACCTTGCCGGCGATCATCACGTCGGTGGCGCGCTTGATGCCGTCGACCAGCGATTCACGGCAGCCGTAGAGGTTGTCGAACTTGCTCTTGGTGACCGAGTCGTTGACGTTGATGGCGCGGAACAGCAGCGTGCCCTTGGCGCTCATCTCCTTCAGGCGGTGAACGCCCGTCGTCGTCTCCTCGGTGACGCCGATGATCTCGGCCGACTTGCGCGAGTACCAGGTCGCGTCTTCGGCGAGCTTGGAATTGATGCTCGCGTAGAGACAGGTCTCCTCTTCGCTGGTCGGGTTGGCGAGGACGGAGAGATCCTTCTCGGCGCGCTTGCCGAGGTGCATCAGCAGCGTCGCGTCGCCGCCGTCGTCGAGGATCATGTTCGGGCCTTCGCCCTTCGTGCCCTTGTCGCCGAACTCGAAGATGCGGTGCGTGTAGTCCCAGTAGTCGGCCAGCGTCTCGCCCTTGTAGGCGAAGACCGGCGTGCCCTGCGCGGCCAGTGCCGCGGCGGCGTGGTCCTGCGTCGAGAAGATGTTGCACGAGGCCCAGCGCACGTCGGCGCCGAGCGCCTGCAGCGTCTCGACCAGCACGGCGGTCTGGATCGTCATGTGGAGCGAGCCGGTGATGCGCGCACCCTTCAGCGTCTGCGTCTTCGCGAATTCCTCGCGGATGGCCATCAGGCCGGGCATCTCGGTTTCGGCGATCCGGATTTCCTTCCGGCCCCAGGGAGCGAGGGAAAGGTCGGCAACGATGTAGGGCACGGTGGCCTGCGGCTTCAAGACGGCGTTCATGTCGGGGTTCCTGTGAATGGGCGGAACCCGCGCGGCGAGCGTCTGAAGGGAGCCGAGGCTCACCCACCACGACCGTCGTGCGGGTGAGCGCGGTTGCAAGTGGCGCGGGCCGGCGCTCTCGGGGAGACGGGCGACTCGCTTTGCAATCCATCCGAGCCTGGGACCCGACACGATCTTGTCGGGACTTGCAGCGCTCCTCGGAAGCGAGAAATTGTAGCGGCATCGGCCGGTTCGGGGTGGCGGACAGCCCTGGCGCGCTCAAGGGATCCGCAGCCGGACCGATAACGGCATGGGTCGGTGCGGGTGCGGCGCGTGAGAAGGATCACGACCGGGCTCCGCGTGCACCAGCCGCCCGGAGCCGACGACCGCCATGTACCGCCATCGAACCCCGCCCCGCCCGCCGCGATTCCTGCTTTTGGCCGCGCTCGCCCTCGGCTTCGCGGCCGGCGTCGCCTCGGCGCCCGCGTCCGGTGCACCCCTCGCCGTGACCGTGACCGATGCCGCGGGCAGGCCGCTCGAAGGCGCGATCGTGACCGTCACCGTCGCGGGTGCGCCCAAGGTCGCCGCGCCCGGCGCGACGGCGCAGATGGCGCAGCAGAACCGACAGTTCGCGCCGCAGATCATCGTCGTGCAGGCCGGCACCTCCGTGAACTTCCCGAACCTCGACACGGTCCGCCACCACGTCTATTCCTTCTCGCCGATCAAGCCCTTCGAGCTGAAGCTCTACGCCGGCACGCCGATGGCGCCGATCGTCTTCGACAAGGTCGGCACGGCCGTCCTCGGCTGCAACATCCACGACAGGATGAGCGGCTGGGTGGTGGTCGTCGACACGCCCTATTTCGCCAAGACCGACGCCGACGGTCGTGCCCGGATCGACATCCCGGAAGGCGAGCACCTGCTGCGTGCCTGGCACCCGCAACAAGCCGACAGCGCGACGCCGGTCGAGCGTCGTGTCAAGGCAGGCGCACCCGTCAGCGTCCAGCTGGCATTCGCAGCGGGCGCGTGAGGATGGGCATCTTCCGGCAAGCGGCGGCCACGCTCCGGCGCGCGACCGTGCGGCACCTGCACCGCCGGATCGTCGCCGTCTTCCTCGGCCTGCTGCTGCTGGTGCAGGCGGCCAGTTTCCTGGCCATCCGCCACGGCATCGAAGCCAATGCCCGGCGCGACATCGCCGGCGGCATGCGCACCGGCGAGACGCTGCTGCGCCGCCTCCTGGCACAGAACGCACAGCAGCTGCGCGAGGCGGCCCGCCTCCTGGCCGCGGACTACGGCTTTCGCGCGGCCGTCGCGGTCGGCGACGCGGCCACGCTCACCGACGCCCTCGCCAACCAGGCCGAGCGGATCGGCGCCGACGTCGCCGTCTTCACCGATCCGCGTGGCAAGCCGGTCGCGTCGACGATGGCGAGCGCGCAGCAGATCCTCGCCATGCTGGACGCCGACGCGCGCACCGATTCCAGAGATCGCGGCGACACCGGCCTGCAGGCGCACGACGGCCGCACCTACCAGATGGTCACGGTGCCGGTGAAGGCGCCGCAGCTGATCGGCCAGGTGTCGATGGGCTTTCCACTCGGGGCGTCGCTGCCGCGCGATCTGCGCGACCTGTCGTCCCTCGGCGTCGTCTTCCTGTCGCGCGCCCCGGGCGGTGCCTGGCAGGCGTTGCGTGTCGACGACGCGGATGCGCCCGGTCCGGCCTTGCTGCGCACGATCGGCGCGGGCGCGATCGACGACAACGTCGAGATCGACGGCGAATCGACGGCGCTGCATCTCGTGCCGCTGGCACGCAACGGGCAACGCGAGATCGCCGCACTGCTGACGCGCTCGATCGATGCCGCCGTCGCCCCCTATCGGCAGCTGCAGCTGGTGCTCCTGGCGATCTCGCTCGGCGGCGTCCTCGTGTTCGGCGTCGGCACGTTCTTCACCGCGCGCAAGATCACGCGGCCCATCAACGCGCTCGCCGCCAGCGCCGAACGCCTGGCCGCGGGCGACTACGCGAGCCCGGTGCCGTCGGCCGGCGCCGACGAGGTGGGCCATCTGGCGCGTTCGTTCGAATCGATGCGGGTCGGCATCCGCGAGCGCGACGCCGAGATCCGCCGCCTCGCCTACTGGGATTCGCTGACCGGCCTGCCGAACCGCGAGCAGTTCCGCGAGCTCGTGCGCGACCGTCTCGCCCAGGCCCGGCGCAGCGGCGATCCCTGCTCGGTGCTGATGCTCGACATCGACCGCTTCAAGCATGTCAACGACGTGCTCGGCCATGCCTTCGGCGACCGCCTGCTCGGCTCGATCGCGACGCGGCTGCAGACCGGCGTGCTGCGCGAGGGCGACACGCTGGCGCGTCTCGGCGGCGACAAGTTCGTGGTCTGCCTGCCGCGCTCCGGCGTCGATGCGGCGATGAAGCTGGCCGAACGCCTCTGCGACCTGTTGCAGCAGCCGATCACCCTCGACGAGCACACGGTCGACGTGAGCGCGGGGATCGGCATCGCCTCGTACCCGGCGCATGCCAATTCCGTCGACCTGCTGCTCGGCCGGGCCGAGCTGGCGATGTACGCGGCCAAGGCACGCCAGTCGGGCGTGATCGTCTACGACGCGGGGCTCGACTCGTCGAGCGAAGCGTCGCTGTCGCTGCTGAGCGAGTTGCGCACCGCGATCGACGCCGACCAGCTGCGCCTCTTCCTGCAGCCGAAGATCGCCCTCGGCACGGGGGACACGTGCGGCGCCGAGGCGCTGGTGCGCTGGCAGCATCCACGCCGCGGCCTGCTCGGGCCGGCCGAGTTCATTCCGTTCGCCGAACAGACCGGCTTCATCCGCGAGATCACGGGCTGGATGGTCGAGAAGAGCGCGGTGCAGTGCGGCCGCCTGCGCGACCGCGGCATCGACCTCAAGATCGCCGTCAACCTCTCGACCAAGGACCTGATGGACCTGCGCCTGGCCGAGAAGCTCGAGCGCACGCTGGCCAGGAGCGGCCTCGAGCCGTCGTCGCTGTGCCTCGAGATCACCGAGAGCGCGATGATGGACGACCCGCAGCGCGCTCTCGCCACGTTGCAGCGCCTCGACGCGATGGGCCACAAGCTGTCGATCGACGACTTCGGCACCGGTTATTCCTCGCTCGCCTACCTGAAGACGCTGCCGCTGCACCAGCTGAAGATCGACCGCAGCTTCGTGATGGGCATGGAAACCGACCGCGCCGACCTGAAGATCGTGCGCTCGACCATCGATCTCGCCCACAACCTGGGCTACAGCGTCGTCGCCGAAGGCGTCGAGACGGCCCAGACCTGGGCGATTCTTCGGGCCCTGAAGTGCGACGAGGCACAAGGGTATTTCATGGCCAAGCCGATGTTCGAGGACGACTTCGCGGCCTGGCTCGACCAATGGGCGCGACCGCAGACCAGGCTGCGCACCGAATTCGCGGAGTTGATGTGATCCTGAAACCTGTCACGGCCGAGGGCCGTCCCGCTTCCCGCCGCCTTGCCGCCCTGTTCGCGATGACCGCCTTGTCGATCGGCGTGCTGGTCGCCGGCCCCGCTGGCGCGGCCGACGGCAAGCTGCTGCTCACCGGCGGCGTGACCAGCATCGACGGCGGCGCCGGCGGCGGCCTCACGCCGTGGGCCGTCACCACCGGCTACGGCAGCGCAGGCCAGTGGTCGGCGACCGGCTTTTTCACCCGCGTCGACACCCGGGACTACGGGCTCAGCGACTACGGCATCGCTGCGAGCATCGACGAACGCGTCGAGCTGTCGATCGCCCGCCAGGACTTCGCCACGCGCGGCACCGGCGCCGCGCTCGGCCTGCCGGGCCTGCATCTCAAGCAGAACATCGTGGGCGCCAAGGTGCTGGTCGCCGGCGACGCGGTGCTCGAGAGCGACACGCTGATGCCGGCGCTGGCGCTAGGCATCGAGGCCAAGCGGCTCGACGCCGGCGGCCTCGGGCCGACGCTCGCGTCGCTGGGCGCGAAGGACCACGGCATCGATTTCTACGCCAGCGCCACCAAGCTCTTCCTCGCCCAGGGCGTGCTCGCCAACGTGACGCTGCGCGGCACCAGGGCGAACCAGAACGGCCTGCTGGGCTTCGGCGGCACGGCCAGCGATCACTATTCGATCGAGCCCGAGGTGTCGGTCGCCTGGCTGCTGCGCCGGACCGTGGCGATCGGCGCCGAGTACCGCGCCAAGCCCGACAAGCTGAACCCGTCGGCACTCGGTGCGGGCCTGCGCGAGGACGACTGGAAAGACGTCTTCGTCGCCTGGGCGCCGAGCAAGCATGCGTCGCTGACGCTCGCCTACGTCGACCTCGGCCGGATCGTTCCGGCCGTGCAGACGCGTCGCCAGACCGGCGCCTACGCGTCGCTGCAGCTCGCCTATTGACCGACCACCTTCATCGCACAGCACTGCCATGACCATCGCATTTCTCCTCCGCGCCGCCGCCGCGCTCCTGATCGCCACCGCCGGCACGCTCGCCCACGCCGACACGCCCGCCGCACCGGCCGATCCGCTCTTCGACGCACTCGGCGGCAAGCCGGGCATCGCCCTCCTGATGGACGACTTCGTGCCGCGCCTCGCCGCCGACCCGTCGATCGGCCCGTTCTTCAAGGACACCAACCTCCGCGAGCTCAAGAAGCAACTGGCCGACCAGTTCTGCGCCGTCTCCGGCGGTGGCTGCGCGTACGAAGGCGACGACATGAAGCGGGCCCACGCCAACATGACAGTGGCCAAGGCCGACTTCAATCGCCTGGTCGAGATCCTGCAGGTCTCGATGGACGCCCGCTCGATTCCGTTCGCCGAGCAGAACCGCCTGCTGGCCCGCCTGGCGCCCATGCACCGGGACATCGTCACGGCGCGCTGAGCTGCCGCGGCGGCCAGCGCCGCGCCTCTATGATCGGCCCGTGATTCCCCAGCACGTCGTGCCGTGGGCGCGCTGCGACCCGGACCGCCTGCGCGCCGTTCGCGGCGTTCTCACCGACATCGACGACACCCTGACGACCGAGGGCGCGATCCCGCTCGGCGTGGTCGCCGCGCTCGCTGCGTTGCGGGCGTCCGGCATCCCGGTCGTCGCCGTCACCGGCCGGCCGATGGGCTGGAGCCGGCCGATCGCCGAGACCGTGCCGCTGGCGGCGATCGTCGCCGAGAACGGCTCGGTGGCGCTGATCCCCGACGACGCACCGAGCCCGGAGAACGACGGCGCCGGCCGCACCCTGCAGATCGAGTTCGCGGACGATGCGCGGACGCGGCAAGCCAATGCGATCCGCCTGCGCGCCGCGGCGGCGCGCATCGTCGCCGAGGTGCCGGGGGCGACGCTGTCGCGCGACAGCCCCGGCCGGGTCACCGACATCGCGATCGATCACGCGGAGTTCACGACGCTCGACGCGGCGTCGATCGGGCGCGTCGTCGCGACGATGCGCGAGGAGGGCATGTCGGCGACGGTCAGCTCGATCCACGTCAACGGCTGGTTCGGCACGCACAGCAAGCTGACCGGCGCGGAGTGGATCGTCCGCCGCCTGTTCGGCCGCGACCTGGCCGCCGAACGCGACGCCTGGCTCTATGTCGGCGACTCGAGCAACGACGAGCCGATGTTCGCCGCGTTCCCGCTTTCCGTCGGCGTCGCCAACATCGTCGACGTCGCGGACCGGCTGGCGCAGTGGCCGAGCTTCGTCACCGCCCACGCGCGCGGCCGCGGCTTCATCGAGGTCGCCGAGTCGCTGATCGCGGCACGCTCCGGAGGGCGCGGACGATGAGCGCCGTCGACTTCGAATTGCGCGGCGATCACATCACCCTCGACGCATTGCTGAAAGCCACCGGGCTGGCGCCGAGCGGCGGCATGGCCAAGATGGCGATCGCGGCGGGCGGCGTGCAGGTCAATGGCGAACCGGAGACGCGACGCGGCCGCAAGCTCCGGGCAGGCGATCTGGTCGCTGCGGGAGATGCGTCGGTGCGGATCGTCGCAGCCGGGGCTGCCGGTGGACTGGATGCAGCGGAGCCGGTGGGGCCGTAGAGGCGGCTCGCTGGTCCGGCCGGGTGGATTGCAGCAGCCGGATCAGGCCGGCAGCCCGAGGAATTGCGCCATCCGCGCCCGCTCGTCCTCGAGCGCGCGCTTGAATCCGGCGTCGCGCACGGGCTTGCCGGGAAAGCCGGTCGCGATCGTCAGCGCGCCGTCGCGCACCGTGGTGTTGGCCCAGCCGACGACGCGATCGCCGCGCAGGATCGGCAGGGCGTAATAGCCGAAGCTGCGCTTCGGCGCCGGCATGTAGGCCTCGAAGCGATAGGTCCAGTCCCACAGCAGCACGAAGCGGCGGCGATCCCACACCACAGGATCGAACGGCGCCAAAAGGCGGACCTCGCCATCGGGAGCGTAGCGCTTCGAGCGCGGGTTCTCGTCGGCAGGCCAGTACCAGGTCGTCGCGTCGATGCGGGTACTGCCGAACGCCCGCTTGGCGACGGCGAGGGCGGCTCTCGCTTCGGCAATGAGATGCGGTGCGCCGTACCCGAGCAGGCTCACGAGATAGCCCAGGCTCGGCGACGGCAGGGGTGCGTACTTGCGCATCACGAGATCGATCAGCGCGGCCGCTCGTTCGGCCCTGGCCGCCTTTCCGCTCTCGATCGGCGCGTGCTCGATCGCTTCGTAGATGCGGGTGCCGTTGTCGCGCCGGACGATGCGCAGCAGGCCGCGGTAGTGCATGCCGTCGAGCAGGTGCGTCGTCGAGTTGCTCGAGCCGCCCCACGCGTTGACGGTACGGCCGTGCGCGAAATGGCTCTCGACCACGCGCGGGTGGGTCGGACCGTTGGCCTTGACGAACGCCAGCACTTCCGCTGCACGCCGCTTGACGTCCGGCGTCCATGGGCGCCTCGCCACGCGCGGATGCATGAGCAGGAGATGGCGGCGCGGCAGGAAACCGTAGTTGACGAGCGCGTCTTCCTCGATGGGCAAGCGTTCGTAGCGCCGCTCGAGATCGCCGGCGCGGTAGCCGACGACGCGGTGCCGCAGGATCAGGTCCTGGGCGCGCGCCGGGGCACGGATCGGATCGGCCTGCACGAAGCCGAGCTTGTCGATCGCGCGCAGCAGCGTCGTCGGCTTGAAGAGCGTGCGCGCCACGGCGTAGCGGCGCAGGTCGTCGAGCGAAGGCGGCTTCGGCAAGCGTCCTACGGATGGAAGCCCGGGACGAGGCGGCCGAGCACCAGATGCTCGTCGGCGGGCGCCACGAAGCGCGATGCCTTCGAGGTGCTCCAAGCGAAGCCGACCACGTCGTCGTGGGCATCGGCATAGAGGCGGAACACGCCGCGGCCGAGGCCGTCGTGGTCACGGCCGCCAGCGCCCTTCTTGTGCCGGGTGTCGGTCGGCCCGTGCCCCGACTCGGAGCTGTCGACGACGGTCACCGACCACTGCGTCGCGCCGTCGACGTACGGCGGCACCGGGTTCATGCGTTCCGGCGCGTCGACGACCAGCATGATGTGGCCCGTGTTGTCGTGCCGGGTCAGGTACTTGATGGCGATCAGGTCGCCCGGCCGCAATTGCCCGACGGTCGGCACGGCCGTGAAGCCGCGGCCTTCGACGATGGCGTCGTGGTAGCGCTCGGCGGTCGGCCGCCTCGTGCCGAACCAGCGCTTGAAATCGTCCTGCGTGAGACCGTCGTCGTGCATCAGCAGGTGATCGACGAAGCCGGAACAGTCGGTGTGCGAGGCGACCGTGCCCGTCCACGTGACGCTGCCCTGGCCGTGGGCGTAGTCGGTGTTGGCGAGGTCGAGCTGGTCGACCAGGCGCGTGGCGGTGGCGACGTGCGGATCGGGCGGCGCCGCGCCCACCGGCAGGCAGAGCAGCGCAGACAGCGCCGCGCCGGTGAAGGCACGCAGGAACGCCGTCGTCATCGCTGCCATGAGCCAGTCCTCAGAGCCCGGCAGCCGCGCGCAGCGCCGCGGCCTTGTCGGTCCGCTCCCATGTGAACTCCGGCTCGTCGCGGCCGAAGTGTCCGTAGGCGGCCGTCTTCTCGTAGATCGGGCGGAGCAGGTCGAGCATCTGGATGATGCCCTTCGGCCGCAGGTCGAAGAACTCGTGCACGAGCTTCTCGATCTCGTGGTCGGGAATCTTGCCGGTGCCTTCGGTGTAGATGGTGACGTTCATCGGCTTGGCCACGCCGATCGCGTAGGCGACCTGGATCTGGCACTGCCGCGCGATGCCGGCGGCGACGATGTTCTTGGCCACGTAGCGCGCGGCATAGGCAGCCGAGCGGTCGACCTTGCTCGGATCCTTGCCCGAGAACGCGCCGCCGCCGTGCGGGCAGGCACCGCCGTAGGTGTCGACGATGATCTTGCGGCCGGTCAAGCCGCAGTCGCCCTGCGGGCCGCCGACGACGAAGCGGCCGGTCGGGTTGATCAGGTACTTGGTGTCCTTCAGCCATTCCTTCGGCAGCACCGGCTTGATGATCTCCTCGATCACCGCCTCGACGAACGAGGCCTTCATCTTGGTCGGCGTCTCGCTCTGGCTCGGGTCGTGCTGGCTCGAGAGCACGACGGTGTCGATCGAGTGCGGCTTGCCGTCGACATAGCGCATCGTCACCTGGCTCTTCGCGTCGGGCCGCAGGTAGGGCATGCGGCCGTCCTTGCGCAGCATCGCCTGGCGCTCGACCAGGCGGTGCGCGTAGTAAATGGGCGCCGGCATCAGGTCGGGCGTCTCGTCGCAGGCATAGCCGAACATCAGGCCCTGGTCGCCGGCGCCGGTGTTCAGGTGGTCGTCGCTGGCGTGGTTGACACCCTGGGCGATGTCGTTGCTCTGCTTGTCGTAGCAGACCATCACCGCGCAGCCCTTGTAGTCGATGCCGTACTCGGTGTTGTCGTAGCCGATGCGCTTGATCGTGTCGCGCGCGACCTGGATGTAGTCGACGTGGGCGTTGGTCGTGATCTCGCCGGCGAGCACCACGAGGCCGGTGTTGCACAGGGTCTCGGCGGCGACGCGCGAGCGTGGGTCCTGCGCGAAGATCGCATCGAGGATGGCGTCCGAGACCTGGTCGGCGACCTTGTCGGGGTGGCCTTCGGAGACCGATTCGGAAGTGAAGAGGAAGTCGTTCGACACGCTGTGCTCCAGTGCTTGAAATTCGTCAGGCCCGCATCGAGGATCGCGTTGCCGGCCTGGGCTCTGGAAGAGCGGCGAACGCTTTAGCGGAACTTCTTTAACGTCGCCCCGCAAGTTGTTCAATAACTCGGCGACCGCGCGATTATAGGTAGCTCGTGCCCTGGCCGGCAGACGCCGCGGCCCTTCGTCACAATGCGCCGTCATGGGCCAGGTGACGACGCTTCTTTCGGCCATCGGCGAGGGCCGGCCCGATGCCCTCGGCGACCTCTACGCGCTGCTGTATCCGGAGCTGCACCGGCTCGCCCACGCCCGGGTCCGGCGCAGCGGCGACCTGACGCTGCTCGACACCACGTCGCTGGTCCACGAGTCCTATCTGCGCTTCGAGAAGTCGGGCGCCCTCGCGTTCCGCGACCGCAGCCAGTTCATGGCCTATGCGGCCCGGGTGATGCGCT
>CAZZVH010000091.1:0-10429 GCA_964657365.1 uncultured Burkholderiaceae bacterium | reverse complement strand
GCCTTCACCGTGACGACGCCGGCGAACGGCGCCCGGACCACCGCGTAGTCGAAGTTGACCTTCGAGGCCGCGACCTGGGCGCGCGCCGAATCGGCCTCGCGGCGGCGCGCGTCGAGCTGGGCCCGCGCCGTGATCACCGAGGTGCGCGCCTGCTCGGCGTACTGCTGCGTCGCCATGCCGCTCGAGACCAGCGACTCCTGGCGCTTCGAATCGGCCTCCGACTGCGCCAGCTGGGCCTCGGCCGTCGCGATCTGCGCCTGGGCCGTCTGCATGTTGGCATTGGCGACGTCGAGGCCGGCGCGCAGGCCGCTGTCTTCGAGGCGGGCGATGATCTGCCCCTTCTCGACGTGGTCGCCTTCCTCGATCAGCACTTGCGTCAGGGTGCCGGTGATCTGGGTCGAGACGGTCGCCTGGCGGCGCGCGGTGATGTAGCCGGTCGCCTGCAGGACGGCGTTCGCGGAGCCACCGGCGCCGGGCGCGACGGCAGCCGCCGTCTGCACCGCGACCGGCCGTGCGCCGAGGAACCACCATGCCGCGCCGGCCAGCAACGCGATGACCAGCAGCGCGACGAGCGCGGGCCAGAGCCAGCGCGGCACGCCGCCCGGACCGTCGTCACGCTGCTCTCCGCCGATGCGCAGCTGGTCCAGCAGGTTGGCGTGGTTCTCGCTCACCGCGCAAGGATAACGGGCGCCCTGCCGCGCCCCGGCCGGACGCTAGGGCGCCGGCGCCGTCTCCCTCGGCGAGCGATCGAGGCCGGCGAACACGTTGGCCCAGTCGCCCGGCGCCGCGAAGCCTTCGCCGCAATCGTCGCCGACGCTGGTCGACGCCACGCGCGTCACCGCGTCGAGCACCGCCTGGCTGAACTTCTGGGTGTCGGAGAAGCCGAGCTTGCTCTTGACCGCATGGTTGTCGACGGCCGCGACGCCGCGCTTCGAGAGCACGTACTTGTCAAAGTACTGCGTCGGCGGCACGAACGCGACCTTCTGGGCGCCCAGATAGGCGAGCAGCGCGTCGTCCTTGAAGGGATAGGGCATGCCGGGCCAGAACGGATTGAAGAGGCCGTCCCAGTGGCTGGGCAGGTAGGTGCCGGGCCGGATCACCGGCACGACCATGGCCGCGACCGGCATGCCGCCGGTGGCGATCCAGGCATCGACCTTGGTGAGTCCGGCGTCCTTCATCGCCGCGGCGAGGTTGCCGAGCGGCGAGCCGTAGCTGACGCCGTCGACGACGATGTCCTTGTCGAGGTCGTAGGCGCTGGCCGAGTTGTTGACGAAGAAGGAGAGCTGCCCTTCGGCGCTGTCGACCGTGAACAGGAAGGCGCGGTTGCCGCCGCCGTTCGGATAGTCCTCGCCGACGCCGGCACGGTAGCCGCCGGTCGTCGCGTCGGGCACGGGCGGGCGGTAGAGCTCGCGCGGGAAATGCTGGATCGGGTTGGTCGTGTCGCCGCTGTGGTTCCAGCGCACGACGCGCATCGTGATGCCGTTGCCGAGCGCGATCTTCTCGCCGCCGCTGACGCTGCGGCACTGCGCGCCCATCACGCCCTGTGCCGCCGCCTGCATGCAGGTCGACGCGCCGCCGATCATCGGCGCGCCCGTGAGCTTCGACCAGGCCGGCGTGTCCCAGCTGTGATCCCAGTGGCTGTGGCCGACCAGCAGGAGATCGAGCTTGTCGGTGCCGAGCACGGCGTCGCGCACCTTGGTGACCGACGGCATGTCGATGCCGTAGGCGGCCGTCGTGTACGTGTAGAGGTCCTTCGGGTAGACCGGCGACGCGGTGAACTGCGCCTCCGGAATGCGGGTGATGTAGCCGTCCATCAGGATGCGCTGGTCGCCGATCCTGAAATACCAGTTGGCGATGGACATCCACGTCATCTCGACGGTGGGCGGCGCAGCCTGGGCGCTGCCCGTGAACGTGCAGGCCAGCGCGAGTGCGGCCGCGGCGATCGTTGTTGTCTTCATGGTCTCCTCCGGGGTGGAAGGGGCAGGGTACTGCCGGCAGGCGGCCGTGGCTGTTGGGGATTCAACCGACACAACCCGGCAATCAATCCTTGCCCGCGGGCAACCCGACAGGCCGTTGTCCGACGGAACACGGAATCGCGCGGTCCTGTCAGAGAGGCTCGCCATTCACCCAGCCTTCATTCAAGGAATCCTTTCCATGTTCTCTCGTTCCAGACTCGCCCTCGTGGCCGCCACCCTCGCCATCGGCGCTGCGGGCACCGCCCAGGCCGAAGGTCTCTACGGCGGCCTCGATCTCGGCCATCCGCAATACAGCAACAACGTCGACGGCATCGGCGGCGACCGCGGCAATTCCAACGACGGCGGCGTCGGCGCCAAGGTCTACGGCGGCTATGCGCTGACACCCAGTTTCTCGCTCGAAGGCAGCGTGTTCCGGCTCGGCCACACGCGCATGAACGACCAGGCTGTCAACACCCGCGGCATCGGCATCGACGGTGTCGGCAACTACATGTTCGCGCCGCAATGGTCGGTGCTCGGCCGTCTCGGCGTCGCCGAGGCACGCTTCAACACCAGCGGCGGCGACGATTCCAGCGCAGCGTTGAAGATGGGCGCCGGCGTGCAGTACGACTGGACCAAGCAGGTCGCGTTCCGCGTCCAGTACGAGCGCTACCACTTCCTCAACGCCTTCGACGCCAAGCCGAACGTCGGCGAATACAGCGCCGGCGTGAAGATCAGCTTCTGACCGGTCGACCGACCGCGTGAAAGCGACGCCGGGCGACCGGCGTCGCTCGATAGACTGCGTGTCATGCACCGCAGTCCTGTCGCCCTCTCCAGCGGAACCGCTGCGTGATGCAGCTCGTCGAGCGCGAGTCGGCGCTGCTCGCGTTGCGGCAGTGCCTGCAGGGTGTCGGCTCACGGGGTCATGTCGCGCTCGTCTGCGGCGAGGCGGGCATCGGCAAGACCAGCGTCCTGCGTGCCCTGGCCGACGGGCACGACGACGTCTGGTGGGGCGCCTGCGACGCGCTGCAGACGCCGCATCCGCTGGGGCCGCTGCTCGATGTCGTCCGCAGCACGACGACCCGCTTCGCCGCTCGCCTCGCCGGCCCGCGCGCGGCGCTGTTCGAAGCCGTGCTCGACGAGCTGTCGCACGCGCCTTCGCCCGTGCTGGTCGTGATCGAGGATGCGCACTGGGCCGACGAGGCGACGCTCGACCTGCTGAAGTTCCTCGGCCGCCGGATCGAGCGCACGCGGGCCTTGCTGGTGATCAGTTTCCGCGACGACGAGCTGTCGGCGTCGCATCCGTTGCGACTCGTGATCGGCGAGCTGCAGCGCGCCGCGCTCACGCGCATCGAGCTCGCGGCGCTCACGTCCGAGGGCGTCGAGCTGCTCGCCCGACGTGCCTTGCGCTCGCCCGGCGGCCTGTTCGCGGCGACGCAGGGCAATCCCTTCTTCCTGACCGAGCTGCTGCGCCATCCCGTGGCCGAGTTGCCCCGCACCGTGCAGGACCTCGTGCTGGCGCGCTTCGCCAGGCTTCCCAGGCGGGCCCAGGACATCGTGCGCCTCGCCGCGATCGTCCCCGTCCGGCTCGAGACGTCGTTGCTCGACGCCATGCTGGCGCCGACCGCGGCCGAGCTCGAAGCCTGCATCGATGGCGGCCTGCTGCTCGCCGACGCGACCGCCTTGCGCTTCCGGCACGAGCTGGCCCGAGTGGCCGTCGAGGCGGCGATCCCCGCGCCGGTCTCTCGCACGCTGCATGCGCAGATGTTGCGCGCGCTCGAGGCGGTAGGCTGGCCGGTGCCGGCGGCCCGCCTCGCCCACCATGCCGTGCAGGCCGGCGAGGGCTCGGCCGTGGCCCGCTATGCGCCGCTGGCGGGCGACGAGGCCGGCCTGCGCGGCGCGCACCGCGAAGCAGCCCGACACTATCGCGCCGCCCTGGCGCAGGCAGGCCTGGCCGACGCCGTGACGCACCAGCGTTGGCTCGACGCCTGTGCCCGGGCCTGCCAGCGGATCGGCGCGCACGATGAGGCGATCGCCAGGCGCGAGGAGCTCGACCGCTCGTACCGCGGTACCGGCGACGTCGAAGGCGAGGCGCGCAACCTCAGCCAGCTGGCGCATCTGTACGTGCAGATGCTGCGCAACGCCGAGGGCGATGCCGCCAGCCTGCGTGCCATCGCGCTGCTCGAAGCGCTGCCGCCGGGCCCGTCCCTGGCCGCCGCCTACGGCATCGAAGCGACGCTGCGGATGCTCGACCGCGACTGCGCGGAGAGCGCCGCCTGGAGCGGCAAGGCGATCGAGCTCGCAAGGCGGCTCGACGACCGGCCGCAGCTGTGCGCATCGCTCGGGACGCTGGGCACGGCCTTGCTCTTCATCGACTACGACGCCGGCCGCCTGCAGATGGACGAGGCGCTGGCGATGGCGCTCGCCGAGGCCATGCCGGTGGCGGCCGCCAACGCCATGATGAACCTCGGCTCGGCGTCGGGTGAGCTGATGCGCTTCGACGTCGCCGTCGAATGGCTGCAGCGCGCGCTCGCCCATGCCGCCGAGCACGAGCTCGACGCCAGCGCCTCGTACAGCGCCGCCTGGCTGGCGCTGTGCGATCTCCATGCCGGTCGCTGGACCGACGCGGCCGAGCGGGCCGGCGACGTGCTGGCCCGGCCGCACAGCCCGGCGATCTCCCGCGCCATGGCGATGCTCGCGCTCGGCCGGCTGCGGCTGCGCCGCGGCGACCCGGGCGCCGAGACGGTGCTCGACGCCGCGCTGGCGCTGGCCGGCCCGTCGAACACGCTGCAGCGCATCGCGCCGTTGCGCGCTGCGCGGGCCGAGGCCGCGATGGCCCGTGGCGACACGGCGGCGGCTGCCGAGGAGGCGGGGCGTGCCCTGCCGAGCGCCCTCCGGCATCGGCATCCGTGGTTCATCGGCGAGCTCGCGTTCTGGGCGTGGCGCGCCGGTGCGCTGGCCGCCGCGCCCGCCGACTGCGCAGAGCCCTTCGCCCTCCAGATCGGCGGCCGCTGGCGCGAAGCCGCCGAGGCGTGGCAAGCCCTGGGCTGCCCGTACGAGCAGGCCCGCGCGCTGGCCGACGGAGACGATGCAGCCAGGAAGGACGCGCTGGCGATCTTCGAGGCGCTCGGCGCCCGGCCGGCGGCAGGCGCGTTGCGGCGCCGGCTGCAGACCGATGGCGTTCGCGGCGTGCCGCGCGGCGGTCGCGCGTCGACACGGGAACGTCTCTACGGCCTGACGACGCGCGAGCTGCAGATCCTGACGCTCCTGTGCGCCGGCCTGCGCAATGCCGAGATCGCCGGCCGGCTGAGCCGTTCCGTGCGCACCGTCGATCACCACGTCGCCGCGGTCTACGACAAGCTCGGCGTCGGCTCCCGGATCGAGGCGATCCGGCTGGCGCAGCGCTGCGGCCTGGCGCCGCAATCCGGGCAACCGGGCCCGCCAAACTAGGCAAGGCGACCCTGGTGGCGCGCGCGCGCTCCGGCGATCCTTCGCGTCGACGGCGCCACAGGACACCCCCATGCCTCGCTACCTGATCGAACGCAGCTTTCCGGACGGCCTGTCCATTCCCATGAACGACGATGGCCGGAAGGCCGTGGCCGGCGTCATCGCCAACAACGCCGAGCACGGCGTGACATGGGTGCACTCGTACGTCAGCCCCGACCGCAAGGCGACCTTCTGCATCTACGACGCACCTGCGCCCGAAGCCATCCGAAAGGTCGCCGACCGCAACGGGCTGCCGGTCGGCCGCATCACCGAGGTGACGGTGCTCGATCCGTACTTCTACCAGCCGTGACCCGGCCGCGCCGCCCGCGCGGCGCCGTCGTCACTTCAGCTTGGCCGGATCCTTGACCGCCTTCTGCACGTCGAACTCGACGTTGTAGAGCTGGTTGCCCATCGCCGGCACGCGCTCGACCTTGCGGATGTAGACGTCCTGGACGATGTCGCGCGTCTGCGCGTCGATCAGGATCTGGCCGCGCGGGCTCTCGAAGATCTGGCCCTTCATCGCCGCGAGCAGCGCGTCGCCGCCGCCCGCGCCCTTGGTGGCGGCGAGCGCGTTGTAGATCAGGTGCATGCCGTCGTAGCCGGCGACCGCCATGAAGTTGGGCCGGAACTTGTTCGCCGCCTCGAAGGCGGCGACGAACTTCTTGTTGGCCGCCGACGGATGGGCGGCCGAGTAGTGGTGCGAATTGACGACGCCGAGCGCCACGTCGCCGATGTCGTTGAGCTGGTCGTCGTCGACCACGTCGCCGGTGGCGATCAGCTTGATGCCCGACTTGTCGAGCCCGCGCTCGCCGAACTGCTTCATGAACGCCGCGCCCTGGCCCGATGGCAGGAAGCAGAAGACCGCGTCGGGCTTGAGGTCGGCCACCTTCTGCAGGAAGGGCGAGAAGTCGGGGCTCTTCAGCGGCGTGCGGATCTCGCCCGTGATCTTGCCGCCGTTCAGCTGGAACTGGCTCTTGAAGAACTTCTCGGCATCGATGCCGGGGCCGTAGTCTGCGACGAAGGTGACCACGTTCCGGATGCCGTGCTTGGCCGCCCAGTCGGCGATCGGCACCGTCACCTGCGGCAGCGTGAAGCTGGTGCGCACGATGTAGGGCGACTGCTCGGTGATCGACGACGTGGCAGCCGCGGTGACGACCATCGGCGTCTTGCTCTGCGTCGCGATCGGCGCGGTGGCGAAGGCGAGCGGCGTCAGGCCGAAGCCCGCGAGGACGTCGATCTTGTCGTTGACGACGAGTTCCTGGGCGATCCGGCGCGTGCTGTCGGCGACGCCGGCGTCGTCCTTGATGACGAGCTCGACCTTGCGACCGGCGACGGTCGAACCGTTCTGCGCCATCCACAGCTTGGCGGCCGCCTCGATCTGCTTGCCGGTGGAGGCCGACTGGCCGGTCATCGGCAGGATGAAACCGATCTTGAAGGGGGTGGCGTCGGCGGCGACCGCCGAGCTGGCCATGCCGGCAGCGAGCACTGCTGCGGCCCAGGTTGCGTATCCGGGAATCCTGCGTCGTTGCATGTCCGTCTCCGAGGCGATCGTCGTTGTGTGCAACGATTGTCACGGAGACGAGCGCGCCGGCCGTCAGGGACTTCGCGCATGCGGCCCGGTCCCGGCATCGGCTCGGCGCTTGTCACGGCCCGGCTGAAGGTCGATGTCATCATCACGACAGCCTCCCAGCCGACAAAGCCCATGACCGCACCTGACCGACCGCCCTTTCGCGCCGACCACGTCGGCAGCTTCCTCCGCCCCGAGCGGCTGCTCGATGCGCGCGCCGGCAAGGCGCGGGGCGAGATCACCGCCGAGCAGCTGCGTGCTGTCGAAGACGACGCGATCGCCGAGGTCGTTCGCATGC
Source organism: uncultured Burkholderiaceae bacterium (assembly GCA_964657365.1). Taxonomy (GTDB): domain Bacteria; phylum Pseudomonadota; class Gammaproteobacteria; order Burkholderiales; family Burkholderiaceae_C; genus Schlegelella_A. The sequence continues at coordinate 3,126 of CAZZVH010000091.1, read as the reverse complement.
AGGAAGAGGTCGGCCTGCGCAGCGTGACCGACGGCGAATTCCGCCGCACCTATTTCCACATCGATTTCCTCGCGCAACTCGACGGCGTCCGGACCGAGCCGCCCTTTCTCGTCAAGAAGGCCGACGGCAGCGAAGAGCTGGCACCCCCGGTGATGCGCGTCATCGGCAAGGTCCGGCACGACAAGGACATCCAGAAGGCCGACTTCGAGTTCCTGAAGGCGCAGGTCGGAGGCGGCCGCACGCCGAAGGTGACGATCCCGTCGCCGACCATGCTGCACTTTCGCGGCGGCCGCGCCGGCATCAGCAGCACGCACTATCCCGAGCTCGAAGCGTTCTACCAGGACGTGGCCGACGCCTACGGCGCCGAGTTGCGCTCGCTGCATGCCGCGGGCGCCCGCTACGTGCAGATCGATGACACCAACCTCGCCTACCTCTGCGACGACAGGATGCGCGAGGCTGCGCGTGCCCGTGGCGACGATCCCGACGAGCTACCCCACCGCTACGCCGGCTTCATCAATCGCGTCGTCGCGCAGAAGCCCGACGGCATGACGCTCGCGATCCATCTGTGCCGCGGCAATTTCAAGAGCACCTGGGCTGCGCAAGGCGGCTACGAGCCGGTGGCCGAAGCACTTCTCTCGGAAATGGATGTCGACGCCTACTTCCTCGAATACGACGACGCCCGCTCGGGCGATTTCAGGCCGCTGCGCTTCCTGCCCAAGGGCAAGACCGTGGTGCTCGGCCTGGTCACCACCAAGCTCGGCCAGCTCGAGTCGAAAGACGACATCAGGCGCCGGATCGACGAGGCCGCGCGCTACGTGCCGCTCGACCAGCTCTGCCTGTCGCCGCAATGCGGCTTCTCGAGCACCGTGCACGGCAACGACATCGCCGTGGAGGCGCAACGCGCGAAGCTGCGGCTGGTCGTCGAGGTCGCCGACGAGGTCTGGGGCGGTCACTGAGCCGACCGACGCAGCCGCCGTCCCGCCCCGGTCTTCAGGCCGGCGCCTGCACGACCAGGTGGCTGTCGACCGACGTGACGCCGTGCGTGTCGTGGGCGATGCGTTCGGCGCGCGTGCGGGCAGCGACGCTCGGCACCGTGCCGCGCAGCGAGACGACGCCGGCCCTGGTCTCCACCTCGATCTGCGTGCTCTTCAGGTCGGGGTCGGTCAGCGTCGCCGCCTTGATGCGCGTGGTGATGGCGCCGTCCTCGATCGCGTCGCCGACCTTCGTCAAGGCGTCGCTGGCGGCGGCGCTCGACTGCACGGCGCTCGCGGCACGCGCGAGCGATGCGTCGACCTGGCCCATCACGGCGCTGGCGTCGGCGCTCGGCGAAATCGTCGTCGTCGTCACCGTGCCGGTGGGCGTCTGCGTCACGGTGGTGGTCTTGTCGCAGGCTGCCAGGCCGGCGCCCAGGCCGGCCGCCGCGGCCAGCGCCAGGGCGAGCCGGCGCAGGGAAGTCTCTTGTCGCATCGCGTGGTCTCCGTCGTTCACTTGCGTGGGGTTCCTGCCAGGCCGATCTTCAACAACAGCTCGATCAACAGGGCGCGCTCGGCCGGCGACAGCCGGCGCAGGGCCGAATCTTCCATCGTCGCGGCGATCCTGTCCGCCTGCAGCACGAGGCGGCGGCCGGCCGGCAGGAGATGGATCTGCTGCGCCCGCCGGTCTTCGGTGCTGCGCACGCGCTCGACCCAGCCGTGCTCGACCATCCGGTCGAGCGTGACCGCCATGTTCGGCGCCGAGATGTCGAGCGCCTGCCCGAGCTGGCGCTGGTTGACCATCGCGTTGCCGGCCACCAGCATCAGGATCGAGAACTCGGTGACCTTGATGTCGAGCGCTTCCATGTGGCGGGCGAAGGTCTTCTTCAGGACGATCGACGCCCGCGTCGCCGCGTAGCCCACCAGGTGCGTGAGGCGCGACGCGTCGAGCTCGGTGGCACGACGGGCAGCGGCAGCGGCGTTCATCGGCGGTGGACGATTTCCGGGCGGACGCCGGCCGCGGGCCGCGCGGTGCCGAGGTAGGTCTCGATGACGCGGTGGTCCTGCGCCAGGTCGGCGGCCGCGCCTTCGAGCGCGATCTCGCCCATCTCCAGCACGTAGCCGTAGTCGGCGACCTCCAGGGCGGCGCGCGCGTTCTGCTCGACCAGCAGGATCGTCACGCCGGTCGAGCGCAGTGCCGCGATCGTCGCGAAGATGCTGCGCACGACCAGCGGCGCCAGGCCGAGGCTGGGCTCGTCGAGCATCAGCAGCCGCGGCTTGCCCATCAGTGCGCGGCCCACCGCGAGCATCTGCCGCTCGCCGCCCGAGAGCGTGCCGGCCAGCTGGGTGCGCCGTTCGCGCAGCCGCGGGAACAGCATGTAGACCTCGCCGAGCGACTTGGCGCTGTCCTTCTGGCCGAGCCGCACCTGGCGGTAGCCGCCCAGCAGCAGGTTGTCTTCCACCGACATCGTGCCGAACAGCGCCCGCGTCTCCGGCACGAGCGCGATGCCGCGCAGCACGCGCTCCTCGAGCGAGAGCTGTTGCACCGCCTTGCCGTCGTACTCGATCCGGCCCTGCGACGGCAGCACGCCCATCAACGCGTTGAGCAGGGTCGACTTGCCGGCGCCGTTCGGGCCGATCACGGTGATGACCTTGCCGGGCTGCGCCGACAGCGTCACGCCGTGCAGCACCTCCGCCTTGCCGTAGCCGGCCTGCAGGCGCCGGACGTCGAGCATGAGATCGTTGGCCATCAGTGCTCCGTGCCGAGGTAGGCGGCGCGCACCGCGTCCGAGGCCTGCACCTCGTCGGGCGTGCCTTCGATGAGCTTGGTGCCGAACTCCATCACGACGACGCGATCGACCAGGCCCATCACCAGGTCCATGTCGTGCTCGACCAGCAGGATCGAGAGGCCTTCGTCGCGCAGCTGGCGCAGGACACTGGCGAGGCTCTCCTTTTCCTTGAGGCGCAGCCCCGCCGCCGGCTCGTCGAGCAGCAGCAGGATCGGGTCGGCCGCGAGTGCGCGGGCGATCTCCATCAGGCGCTGCTGGCCGAGCGCGAGGTTGCCGGCCTGCTCGTGCATCAGCTCGCCGATGCCGATGCGGCGCAGCTGCAGCTCGGCCTCGCGCATCAGCCGGCGCTCCTCGCCGCGATCGAG